>NZ_LOSU01000012.1:0-219485 GCF_001522185.1 Burkholderia sp. RF2-non_BP3
ACTCGATCTGATGTTCATCGCCTTTATCAACTTTGCCCTGATCGTCGAAGCCCTTCGTTAGTGTGAACACGCCCTAGTCGTCCAAACCGCTCGACTGCGTTCATGGTTTTGTAGAGGTGGGCGAAAAGCATCCTGGGATCGTTGCCAACCACCGCCTTCATCGATTCAATCATGGTGACGTGGGACCGCTCGGGACCAACCCAGCCGGCATAGCTTCGCAGGACGTTGTCAAGCTGACTGATGCTTTCATACTGGCGGTGGTTCCCGAATTTGAAGCGAGCCTTCTCTTTCTCTATTGCTGGCAGGCGATCATGTAACCATAGAGTGAAGCCGTCTTTTTCGCTATTGTAATGTTCCCACGTCCAGACGAACTGATCTTTGAATGCCCCGTACACCATTCGCAGTAGACCGTACCCTGTCTTCAGATTGCGGCCGCAGGTGACGAATAGGAAGACTATCCAGAATGCCTCGTCGATATTTCCGTGTTCCATATGCCATACGGCGGCCCGGATAGGCTCGAACATATCGTCCTTCGGGTCGGTTCTGCGCTCAGAAATTTTGTCCTTCTTGTCGCGAATCCGTTTCACGAAGTCCACTCGATGGACGCTTTCCACCATTTGCTCAACAAGCGTGGTTAACGCCGCCGGACTTGCGACGCCGGGCAACGGTTGTCCGTCCACCCGGTAGTCACGTAGCTGTTTTTCAAGGCGCGCTGCAAGTTCTCGGTCGTATTTTGCCATTGTCGTTTGACAGATGCGGAAGGTGTTCGGTGTATCTGGCGCTGTCCAGCTTCACTATTCGGAACATGCGTCGGGCGTCGGCGAATCGAATTCACTAAGCGGAAAGAGAGGCTGTTCCACTGGTAACGGGGCTGCCTTTCGGCGTTCCCGTTTCTCGATATACATGTCGTACACGTCAGAATGCATTTGACTCTTTACTCGTTCGATGCGCTCGCGATGAGCCTTAGTTGGCTTAATCGAATATCGGTAGACTTGGAGCAGTCGTGCGAGGTCGGCCCAGTACGGGTGCATTTGTGCAATTCGTGGGCGTCTGCCCTGCCGAATGTTTTCCTCGGCCTTCAACAACATCTCGATGGACGTCTGCTGATCGCCGTGTGGCATCGCAGGCATTGGGACACGTGCTTGTACGCCTTCCTCGAGGTACTCAGCAGCCTTCTCCGCGTCTTCCGCATACAAGTGAAAACTGCCGACGGTATGCCGATACGTTCCAACCTCTACACCCAGCTTGCGCGCCATGATTTCTTGCAGCATGGTGAAAGCGAAGACATCGTGGGGAAGGCCTTTGTACGCGTCGTTGGACCGCATCATGGTGAGCATTTGCAGCTGCCCCCTGCGGACACTGAACTGCAACGTGCAGGTACAAGGAATGTCCTTGAGCGACGTCTCAAGATCCGTTGCGAGGTCCTCGGCCCGAAAGAGCTGGATGACAGCTCGCCTCGAATTGGGCCATGCTTGAAGCAACTTAATGACGTTGTCGACTTGATCGATGCCGTTCAGGCTGAAAAGTCGCGGTCCGTACGCCCCGTAGATTGTTTTTTTATCGTCCGAGGATTTCACATAATCTCGGATGTAATACTCGATGAAGTCTAGTTTGTTGGTACCAGACAAATACCAAAGAAATTCACCGACACAACTGTAGAACGTACTTTTTAGCTCAGTGCGGCTGAGTCTAGCTCGGGGGTTGGTAATTTGAAGTAGGACGCCGAATATCTCTGTCGCCGCGCCTTTGCGAGGGCTAATTTCATTCGCTCCTCTCCGTCTCAGGAGACGTTTGTAGACCTTGATTAGTAGGTCATCCAGAGTTTCGGCGCTCAGATACATGATCAGATTCTTATGGGTCGCACTCTGATGCGGCCAGCAATAGCGTCATGCCCGTTTATAGCTGTCGCGAAGTCAGTCAAATAATTTGAGCTGGCTATCGTGGAATGCAATTTGTGCCTGAAGCTCGCGTTTCAACTGGCGTCCCCGAATTACCAAAGTCCGCCTGTCAGCAGCTTGGGCACCGCGACTTAGCGCTATGTCTCGAACTTCGACGGTGACATCGTAGTGTGGCAACGACGCCTGGGCCTGAAACCAACCGCGTCTCAGCCCGAGCAATGTCGCAAACCTGTGAAGCTCATCCAGCGAATCAGCTACCAGATGGCACCACTGGCGACCTCGCCATGCAATGCGAGCATTGTCTACGTAGACTGCCAACGTCGCCCCTAGAGAAGTTATTACTTTTGTTCAGTCATCGCGATGATACTTCATAAGTCGCTGAATGGTAGCGAAAATTGGTACCCGTGGCCTATGATCGCGTCAGGTGGGCTCGTTGAGTTTCACGTACTACATCGGCGCTCTATCTCAGTTCCGGCATCGCTGGGCGCCGTCAGACGCCGGCTCGGACGGCCATGCACCGCCGTATGCCAAATAGATCTACCAGTAGGTACTCATTTGCAAGCTCGCGAGCATCCTCGAAATTAGATCAATGCCATCGGATGTATGAAGGTAATCTGCGGGCCGTCTCCCACCAAGAGCCGGAATCGATGAGTGCAGCCAGTCAACCACCCACGCGCGCGAGTCAAAGTCCTTAGGATTCCCAGATTCGTCAACGATCTTCTGAACCTGTGCAGTGAGCATGTCGATCACGGCGAATGGGATGTTGGAATTCGGACTCGCTGCCGGTGATTCACCATCGGCGGTTTCATTGATGCTGGACATGTGTGCCTCGCGCTTGAGTTTCTGCGGGTCGACGAAGATAGCAACGGTCGAAGTCCACCGCTTGTAGCTTCATCATCACGCTAGGAATTATGTTGCTAAATTGGCCGGAATCCTAGGCTTTGGGGAGCCAAGAAGTGAGACCGCTTGGTCGGAATCGTTTGCAAGCGGCGAGAAGCCCATCCTTCTGAATGATTGGGTTTGCGCGTTGTTCCCCGCGGGGCGTCGGACCATGGCTAGCTGCCAGGCTTGGATCGAAACGATCTCGAATCACCGCAAAAGGCGATGCTGCGGAGCTCAGTGTTGAGCCTATCTTCGGTGCGTGCTAGAGGAATAACTCTAACTAGTGCAGGGAAATACCGGATCCCTTTATGGGTGGCCTGTTCAGCAACGATTAACGTTGTCGAAATTATCCTATTGCCTAGCGCGTATCGTACAAAAAAGAGCTTTCAAATCAATGGTGTGGGTTTGACTTTGCGAGCAGGGTCGCCATAACATCTGCCGGTGCTATGAACGTCTTCCTCGAGTTAACCCGTTGAGTCCAATTTCCGAACGATTGCGCGCACTCCGGCTCCGCTACGGTGTCCGTCAGATGGATCTCGCGGCAGCGATAGGCTTTGAGCAAAGCTATATCTCGGCGATCGAGCTCGGAATCAAAGGACCTCCCTCCATCGAATTTGTCGAGCGAGTGTCCGCATATCTGCGGCTGTCGGTCGACGAAGACTCCAGCCTGCGCGAGGCACTGCAGCTCTCCACGCGACACTTCTCTATTCCTCAAACCGCGTCGGCAGACGTCTTTTGCCTGTGTAGCGAGCTGTGGCGCGAGCTGGACAGGCTGACGGACACTCAGATACGGGTGATTCGAGACGTGATTGCGATGCGGCGGGAAATTGAACCAGGTGCGGACCGGCAGGTCGTCGGTCGCGTAGTCAGAAGAGACAAGGAGAGCGCGAAAATGTAAAAAGCGAGACAAACCAGAAGGCTTGCTCGCTTTTGTGAGGAGGACTGAACGACCTCCGTGGTGACACTCGCAGTGTTGTCCAGTCCTCGCGTCCCGTCAAGCCTTCCGCCCTTCCGGTTGCACTAGATTGCCGCACGATATTCATGCGGCTGGGCGTTCGTACGCCCGTAAACGGTGCTATTTCTACCTGCTCTCTGAGCAGGTTGGCCTCCTATTGCCTGTGAAATGGAAAAGACGAAAACTGCACGAAAGGTGTTAACCCGCTCTGGACGGCGAGTTCGATACCTGTACCCGTCCCGAAAGAACCGAGCGCGTGTGCAATGTGAATCGCGCCTCGAGTTTGATGCAGCTATGCACTTCGAATTCTCGAAGAACATCAAGCGGTACCGCGAGCAGCCGATGCGTGTGACTTATCGTGATCGCGACGGGAAAGTTCGCATCTACTTCCCTGACTTCGAACTGACGATGACAGATGGCACGATCGTTCACGTTGAGATCAAGCCATCAGCGAAGCTTAGTAACCCGGTGCTGCGCGCGCGGATGGAGGACATCGCGGAGCATTACGCTCGTCTCGACCTGGCGTTCCGGATCATGACCGAACAAGATTTCCGGACCGAGACGAGAGTATCGGCCCTTGAACATCTGAGCTATCACAATCGGCAGACGCCATCTGGGTTCCAGCTTTCGGATCTGATGGGGCGCCTCGCGGCCTGTAGATCACTCGATTTTGCGGCTGCCTGTGCAATCGCTGGAGGCCCACAGACGGTGATGCGATTGCTTGCGGCAGGCTATCTTGGATTCGACGAGAGCCAACGATTAGTCGATTCGTCGCCCCTTGAGGTGAGAGTTGAGGGGCAAGCATGATTCGATTTACATTCAAGAAGGGACTGGTATTCCGCGAAGGGTTGCGTCGATGGACACTCATCGGTCGAACAGCTTTCGGAAAACTGAAGCTCGAGTCAGACGAAGGCGAGCCCCGTACACTGAGCGACGACGAACTCTATCGTGCCGTCTTGCTCAATACGATGTCCATTGACGAGAGATGCCTGAATATCGATTCGAGCATTCTCTCCACGGTCGTTCCGCGGGACCTCTCTACATTCCCGAAGCACCATCAAGATACCGCGCGTTATCGTCACGAATACATGATGCGGCTTGTTCGCGATTTCACGAATACGAATGCGTGGATACAAGAGCAGGTAGCAAAGATTGCCGAGGAGATCGGTGATCCGAATCCACCGTCCGTTACAACGACCAAACGGTGGTGGGGGCGATACAGGCATACGAAATGCGTCACAACGCTGGTGGACAGGCGAACGAGGAGCGGCCGGCGTCCCGGTAGCGTCATACAGGCGCTCTTTGAAGAAGTAGTAAACGAAATCTACCTCGATCCTCTGAAGCTCACCGGGCAGGACGTCTATTTTGGTCTCTGGGAAAAGATCAAGCGCTATAACGAAAACCGACCCGACAAAAAACCTCTCGTATGTCCAGTTCCGTCGACCATATATCGCTGGCTCCGCGGCTTGGAGCAGGATGTCGTCGACGAAGCGCGTTTGGGCAAGAACGCCGCGCGCAGGAAAGCGCTGTGGGTGCAAGGGACTGCGAAAGCCGATTTTCCGCTTCATCGAGTTGAGATAGACCATACGCCACTGGATGTGATGGTCATCGACGCGCTAACGAACCTCCCTCTTGGCCGTCCTTGGCTTACTGTAGCCATCGACAGATTCAGTCGCGTAATACTCGGCTTCTACTTGAGCTTTCGAGCTCCATCCGCACATTCAGTTCTCCAATGTATCAAGCGCGCAATCTTGCCAAAGACGAGCTGGGACAAGACCGTCGGGTTGCACTGTGAGCATCCTGGTTATGGGATCCCGTATTTGATCGCGGTCGACAACGGCATGGACCTGCATGCAGACGCAGTACAAATGATTTGCAGCGAAATGGGGATCTCGATGCTGTATTGCCCGGCAGGTCATCCGGAGTTCAAAGGGGGCGTGGAGCGCGTCATTGGGACGATCCAGCGCTCCCTGATGCATAAGCTGCCCGGGACGGTTTTTGCCAGTGTCGAGGAGCGCGGTGACTACGAGTCTGCGAAGAAGGCAGCAATAGATATAGAGACGCTCACCCGGCTCCTCGTGAAATGGATTGTGGACGAATATCATCAAACGCCACATACCGCACTGGGGATGACCCCGGTGCAAAAGTGGCAACAAGGACTTCCGAACGTAAAGATTGAGCTGCCGGCATACCCACAGCAACTCGACATTCTGACAGGAATTCCCGAGAGCAGAAGAGTCTGGCGATATGGTATCGAGGTCGACGGGCTGCTTT
The DNA here is from genome assembly GCF_001522185.1 of Burkholderia sp. RF2-non_BP3. Lineage (NCBI taxonomy): Bacteria > Pseudomonadati > Pseudomonadota > Betaproteobacteria > Burkholderiales > Burkholderiaceae > Burkholderia > Burkholderia sp. RF2-non_BP3. The sequence continues at coordinate 6,010 of NZ_LOSU01000012.1, forward strand.
ACAGCAACGAGAGGCTCAGAACGCTTTTCAGTCGAGCAAGAAATTATCGGAAGCATGTACAACTCAAGCGCTATGAAGACGATGTAAGTTATATCCACGTATGGGACGACCAGGACGAGTGCTATTTCAAGGTGCCGGTCATTGATCGACTTGCTAACTATGCCGATGGGTTAAACCTTCATCAGCACCTCCTGATGCGTCAGCGGGTAAGACAGGCGCATGGAGATAAGTGGAGCAGTGAGCATCTGCTGCGCGTCAAAGCCGAGATCCAGTCCTTGATTCGTGAAGCGTTGACGGCGAAGAAGATCCGAGATCGCAAGCGCGCGGCGACAGTCAGCATCATCGACAGTGAGATGGTGTTCGCTGCTAATCCTGCAAGGAATTTGCCCGTTCGCGAATCAGGTGGAAAAAGCGCAACGGCAGCGGGGCGGCATGAATTTGAATGCTCCGACATTGACGAGCTGCCGGAGCTCGAAAGCACACCTAATCCTAAATATCAAGGAGTGGCTCATGAACACTAACATCCGCGCGGCCGGCAAGGATCCACTGACCTACCTTTCGACCATCGGACGCACCTCAGGGACCGAAGTGACTCGCTTACCTGACTCGGAATTTTCGGTGCGAGCGAGCTTGATTCACTATGACCGTTTTTGCGTCGCTGTTCGAAAGATTGCAACGACACACCGTCGCTGGCGGGCCATACATGGGCCACGCGGCCTATTTCTATGTGGACATACAGGGACTGGAAAGTCGAGCATTCTGAAGTTCTATGCCAGCAAGTTTGAAAGATTTGAAACCGTTGAGGGGCCGGTCATCCCGGTCCTCTATATAGTCACTCCTTCTCGACCGACGATCAGGAATCTCGCGCAAGCGATTCTGGCTGCGTTGGGAGACAAGATCCCTAAGCGCACCGCTCAGGAGAAAACCGATCATGTCGCAGAGTTGCTTCTAACGTGTCGTGTTGAACTACTGATCATTGACGAATTTCAGCACTTTGTGGATTCTGGGCATCTGGCGGAGGCGAAGTTGGCCGCTGACTGGCTGAAGAATCTCATGGAAGAGACCAACGTCGCCGTGGTTGTCTCGGGCTTGCCGCCGAGCATTGGAATCCTGCAGAGCAATCCTCAATTGACGAGGCGGTTCTCAGCGCACCACGAGCTTCGTCGGTTCGACTGGAAAGTCGCCGAGGACAGAAGGGAGTTTGCTGGCGTCCTGAAGCATATGCAGGGCCAACTTCCTCTTCCGTGCCCTTCTCTTCATTCATCCGAGATCATCACTCGCATGTATGCGGCTTCGGCTGGCGTGATCGACTACGTGGCCAAAATCATCGACGGTGCAGTGTCGCTTGCGTTTGAGCATAACAAGCGGCAACTCGGTCTGGCGTTGTTCGAGCAGGCATTTGCAGAGGAGGTGTGGTCGACCGTGCCGCCCAAGCTGAACCCGTTTAACCCTAGCACGGAACCACGTTATCTCGTCGGAGCGGGCGAACCGTTTTGGTACCTCAGACAAGACTTAAAAAATATCGCGTTGGAAGGGTGAAAGCATGACGAACAAGGTAGATCGGGCGCAAGCGACAAGTGCGCGTAGCGAGCCCCAGCGGCTATTTATGCATCCCGTCATCCATGTCGGAGAAGCGAGCGTCGGATTCCTAATGCGTGCCGCTAATGCGAACGGGATCAAACTGTCTGGCTTGAAGCGACTTGGAATCGCATTTGACCCAGCGATCCTCGCGAAGGCATTGTCTTGGGATCGTGTCGCACCACCGGAAGGCTCGATGCGATACGTTGCTGAGTTGGCCGCGTTGCGCCAAGCAGTCCCTTCAGCATGGCTTTCCAGCAGTGCTAGATGCTGTCCGGCGTGTTTGCGGGAACAGTCGTATTGGTCTTCCGAATGGGAACTTCGCCAGTACGTCGCTTGCTCCATCCACAAATGCTGGTTGATCGATCGGTGCGGTGTGTGCGAGAAGAAGATTTTGCGGAGCAGGAAAGCGCTTCTGCGGTGCGATTGTGGGACAGCTTTCGCCGACGGACAGATAAGACCGTCACCGTCCAAGTTTGTTGAAATCTCGGAATTGATTGCCAGCAAGTTGCCCGGCAAGCGCATTCGACCTACGTCGTTTGACGCGCTTTCGTTTGCAGATTTGGTCGAAATGTTGTTCTGGTTCGTGACCTGGCCTACGGACTTGGTTGCTGGCGCACAGAGGCGTTATATTTTTTTGGAGGACTTGGAAACAGCGATTCCGATTATCGAGCCGTGCGCCGATTTATTTTCTTCGTGGCCCTCCGGCTATCTAGCGAGATTGCGGGCAATGCATCTCGAAAACGGGGATGAGACTGGATCGATCAACACCACATTCGCGGAAATATATCGGCGCGTCGCGTTATGTCGAAATGCTAAATGCGCCGAAGTACTTATCCCATGGTTTCAACAATATCTGATTGATAACTGGCCGTGGCCAGTGTTGGAGCGGGGAAACGAGATAACAAACGCGATTGTTTCCCGACTTCCGTGGATGTGGGCGTCAACAGCCGCGAGGCATCTCGGTGTCAAAGAGGTTCGGGTAAGGAAATTTGCCCGAGATGGGGTCGTCGAGTCCAAGGTTCGACCCATCACAAAGGGGCGAATGCTTATGGCGGTAAGGCGTGACGAACTGCCCAAGATGCGACGAATGTTGCAGGATCGGGCAACCACCCATTCGCTAAATTCCCTGGGTATATCGTGGCGTCGACGGCCGGTGTTGGTGCCGCTCTTATTTCCGGCCGCCGGATATCCGGCAAGCGGATGGGTCTTAGATCAATCGGAGGTACGGAATGTGCTAAGAATTGCGGATGGTCTTCCCGTGGTAGATAGCGTAGGCGATTCGCAAGTGGTGTTAGGACGAGTACTGCGATCGTGCGCTTGGCGTAACGTGTTGGTCGAACGCCTGTTCCGATTGATCTTCGATGGAGCAGTCAAGCCAGAAGCGGTGTTGAGTGGAAAACCAGGATTTACCGGCTGGCTGTTCGATAGACATTCGCTTGATCGAATAAAGAACGGTGAGCCGATAGCCAACGTGTCCTGATGAGCAAACGTATGCGACGGTCGCGACAGGCCGCCAGCGATGCGCAGGATACGACCGTCACTTACACCGGGGTGCCGTGAGCAATCGCGTCCAACGCGCCATAGACATCGGCAGGATCGTTGTGGTTTTTTTTAGCCAGGTAACCGGACTTTCGCCGTCGAGGCGGAACGACGACCCGCCCAGCTAGCGGTCGGCTTTAGCCGCGCTACCGAACACTTCGCGAGCATAGGCGCGCACTGCGCGCCGTGCATCGTTCTCACGTCGAGCTTCGATTGCACGCAGTTGGCGGGTGGACGTCACCCTTGCACGCGCTCCACATAGGAGGGTACGTTGGCGGAAGAGACGAATGCTGCAGCGCAGGCTTCCGGCGCGGCTCCTGCTGCCAAGGGGCGAAGCAGCGGCAAACGTGTCCGATACCAAGAAACGAATCGACGGGGGCGAATTGAAGCTATTCCTGGACGATCTGCGGGCCGCGCCGGGCCCCGGGTGGACGGTCGTGCGAAGTTCGGCCGAAGCCATTGATCACGACCTGGGTGGCGATGACACCGCGATGGTCGTGGTGAGGTGGCTGATCGAGCGGGATCTTGACCAAGGCGGTCAGTTCATTCCACCGGAATTCCGATTCCAGGTGCACAGCGCCAACCCGGTAGGCCGGGAAAACATCGCCGGCCTGCTGGGCGGCTATCTCCGGCAGCGGTCGGAGAGGTAACTGGATAAGGACCTGTCCGCCATTTTGTGGGCGCGACATAGTAAAAAGGGATATCGCTATGAGCGAAACCACGTTTACGTTTCGGGTCGATGATGCCCTGAAAACTGCGTTTTCGACTGCGGCCAAGGCTCATGACCAAACAGGTGCGCAGCTCTTGCGGGACTTCATGCGGGACTACGTAAAGCAGCAACACGAAGCGGCGGAATACGACGCATGGCTGCGCGCCAAGGTCGAGCGTTCGCGAGTCTCGGCCGACATTGGCAATTTGGTGCCGGCTGCCGAAGTCGACACCGAGTTCGCAGTGCGTCGGGCTGCAACACGTCGCCGGCTAGACGCGGCGAAGAACTAGATCTGTTCTGGACCGCCTGCTGGGTCTTTGGAAGCTTTGACCTGCCCCGAGCCTGCGGGCTGGTAGGGATTTCGCGCTCGCTGTTCCACTATGAATCACGCCGCCGAATTGACGATGAGGCGCTGACTGGCCGGATGATGGCCATCGCCGCGCAGAAGCGCCGCTACGGCTATCGCCATAAGTCACAGGGAGCGGTTCTGTTCCGGACTACAGCCAAATTCAGTTGGCCGAGAAACACGCGAGTCAGGTCAGCGGCGTGATGAACGTCGCTAACCGCCTTACCGTGAGCTCGCCGGGGCACTAGACCAATATAGCGTTGTCTGCAGGGGGGCTCGGTGATCGGGCGCTTGCTGCATGAGTTTTCACATCTTTTCACTTCGATGCTCCGCGTAAGCAACCTACCATTGGTGTGAGGAGCAATTCACGCGCTGTCCTACAACCGGATCGACATGTATGTCACGTCGTGTAGCGATTCGCAGGTAACGTCAACTATCAACCAAATCGCTTCGGCGACTTCATGCAGGATAGCAACGCGTTGGAGCCGGCATTGCAGGCGGGCGTGCTGGATCATTACAACCACCGCGAGGATGACGACTACTACAGCCAGTCGGCTGCGCTATTTCGACTGTTCGACCCTGAGCAGAAAGAGCGGTTGTTCAGCAATATCGCCCGGCATATCGATGGCGTGCCGAAGGACATCGTCGAACGCGCGCTGGAACACTTTGTGAAGATCGATCTGGCGTATGGGGCCGGCGTGAGAGCGGCAGTCGCCAAACGCGCGAGGTCGCCAGCAGCTTGCAGTTCGCCAAGAATCGCGCGTGACATCGTATTGATAGCAGTGCGAAGTGTGGTGCGCGATACTGTAGCCAACCATCGATCCTCGAAGCGCGCGGGCGGCAAATATCGATTTACTTCCGGTCGAATATGACGGCCCAAGGAGCATAAGCATGAAAACCTGGTTCATCACGGGATCTTCCCGTGGTTTTGGTGCGCGGATCGCGCAATTGGCACTCGAGAGAGGCGACAATGTTGTCGCGACCGCACGAAACGCAAAAGCGGTTACGGAAAAGCTCGGGGCACCTCCGAATCTGCTCGCCTTACCGCTTGACGTCACTGACGAGAACCAAGCTACCGAAGCAGCGGCACAGGCCGTCAAGCGTTTCGGACGGATCGACGTGCTGCTGAACAATGCCGGTTTCGGCCTGCTGGGCGCCGTCGAGGAAGCGACTGCGGACGAAATCGAACGGCTCTACCGCACCAATGTCTTTGGCCTGCTCAGCGTGACGCGGGCAGTCCTGCCGTACATGCGGGCACAGCGAGCTGGGCGAATCCTGAACATTTCGTCGATCGGTGGCTATCGTGGTGCGGCTGGTTTTGGCGTCTACTCGTCGACGAAGTTCGCAGTGGAAGGGCTGTCCGAGGCTCTATATCAAGAACTGGCACCGCTCGGTGTTCATGTCACCGTTGTCGAGCCGGGCTATTTTCGGACGGACTTTCTCGACGCGTCTTCACTCTCGGTCAGCTCGACGCGGATCGACGACTATCTGCAGTCGGCGGGCGTCACGCGCGAGCGTGCGGCCGATCTCAACCACGGCCAGCCGGGTGATCCGGACAAACTCGCGGAGGTCTTGGTGGCGTTCGCCGATGCGGCGAATCCCCCTGTTCGTTTGCCGCTCGGTAGCGACACGGTGGCGGCAATCGAAGCCAAGCATGCTGCGGACGCCGCCATTATCGCTGAATGGCGAAACGTCTCGGTTTCGACAGATTTCGTGACCCGCTAGACAGCGGGCGTTTTTGCATCGGTCGTACCGGCCGAAATCTGTCCGGTATGACGCAGTTGTGTTCGACGCAGTTTGCGTCAGGAGATCGACATGCCGAGTACAGGTATACAATTTTCGCGAGTTGACAGCTATGTCGACGGCGCATCGTTACCACTCGCCGATAGCAACTACGCCGACAAAATTGACCCACGAACCGGCGCCAAGATTAAGGAAACCGCGAGGGGCGGTCGCGCCGAGGTAATTCGGGCGGTAGATGGTGCTCAAGCTGCCTTTGATGGTTGGCGCGAATTGCGTCCATCCGAACGTGGTCGCCTGCTGGTGAACTTCGGTCAAGTCATACGGCAGCATGGAGATTGTCTTGGTGCGATCGAAAGCCAGGAGACTGGAAAGCCAGCACGTGAGATGCCGGAACTCATCGATCTGACTGCACAGTTCTTCGAGTTTTACGGCGGAATCGTCAATGTGATGGACGGCGATGTGATCAATCACGGCCCCGATTATCACGTCTATACCCGGCGTGATCCGTTTGGGGTCGTCGGCGTCATCTTGCCGTGGAATGCTCCCCTACATCAGGCTGCGCGTGCCGTCGCCCCTGCCTTGGCGGCCGGCAATAGTGTGGTCGCAAAGCCTTCCGACCATACTCCTGGCTCGCTCGTCGAACTTGCGAGACTGGCAGTCGAGGAGGCTGGCTTACCCGCGGGCGTATTTAATGTTGTCGTCGGAAGAGGCAGCGTGATCGGTCCGGCAATGGTTCAACATCCCGCCATTCAGAAGATTTCGCTGACCGGCAGCGTGCGGGCCGGACAGGAACTCGGTGCCCTCGCTGCGGACCGGATTCTGCCGCTCACGCTCGAACTGGGCGGAAAGTCGGCGAACATCGTATTCGACGACTGTGAAATCGACGCTGCCGCTAGGGGATCGGTTCGCGCTTTTACATGGAACAGTGGTCAATGGTGTGCTGCCGGAACGCGTCTGCTCGTGCAGGAAAATATTCACGACGCATTCGTCGACAAACTTGTTGCCGAGGTCGCCGCGCTGCGTGTCGGTCCGGAGGCCGATGCAACGTCCGGACCCATAACGACACAAGCGCAATACGAGAAGATCCTGAGCTACTTCGAGATCGCGGAAAGGGAGGGGCTAACCTGCGCGATTGGTGGCAGAGCGATGCGAGGCGGAAAATTTGCCGATGGCTGGTATGTGGAACCGACGGTCTACACGGGCGCCGACAATCAGCACGTGCTCGCTCGCGAGGAGATATTCGGTCCCGTCGTGGTCGTTATCCCGTTCAAAGACGAAGCTGATGCGATTCGTATTGCGAACGATAGCGATTTTGGCTTATCGGCAGGCATCTGGAGTCGCGATATAGGCCGAGTTCATCGCGTTGCGGCGCGTCTGGATGCCGGCCGTATCGTGGTCAACGAATATGGTGGCGGATTCGTGCAAACTCCATGCGGGGGCTTCAAGCAGAGTGGCTATGGTCGCGAGCAGGGTATCGAGGCACTCGGTCATTACACACAGCTAAAGTCCGTCATCGTCAAGCTCTGACGACACGCCGAAATACGATGGTCGCTCACATGGCAGTGCAGTGAGTGTCGCGTTTGCCATGGGATTTCGGACTATTGATATGGGAAGTTATCGTTCGGTGGAGACGCCCCTCGCTCAGTCAGCGGCTCGATGAGTGCCGATCTGCTACCGTCAATTGGGAGATTACAGCTGCACCGGTATTCCTGATTATATGAGCGCCGGAACTACTGAACGTATCCCTCGATACTCTGGCTACAGGTGCGCTGCGAGAGAGTCGCGTGATATGCAATTCACGATCCGTCATTGCTCCGGCAGTTGAAGATTATCTACGGCATAGTCGATGAACTCGCGTACGCGTGACGGAATTCGTTGGCGCTGCGGGTAGTACATGAAGACACCAAGTCGACTGCTCACATGCTCGGGTAGTAGCTGAACCAGTGTGCCTGCTCGGATGTCTGCTTCGACTGTGTACGCCGGAAGTTGACCAATCCCCATACCCAATCGTACAGCGTTGGCTTCAGATTCGATGTCGTTAAAGATCATCGACGCTGGCACGTCATGGTAGACGAGTTCGTCGTTGACCTGAACTTCCCAGGGTACCGCTCGCCCCGAGTTGGGATGCCTGAAACCAGTACAGCGATAGGTAACGAGTTCTTCAAGATTCTTCGGCTGACCGTTGCGGGCGACATACTCAGGCGACGCGCATATGATGAGCGGGAAGCGCCCCAAAGGACGGACGACGACATTCTGAGTAGGTTCGGTGCCGACACGAAAGCCAACATCGATTCTTGCCTCGACGAGGTCGGTGAAATGATCGTCCAGTATGAACTCGAAGTGGACGTCGGGATGGAGACGTTGAAACCCTGCGACACACGGTAAGACGAAAGGGCCTGCTAGCGAACGCGGAGCAGAAATACGGATGTTTCCCTTGACCTCCTTGCTCGCGTACCGCGTTTTGTCCATTGCTTCTTCGAGTAGCGACAGGCCGGCGTCGGCTAGATCGAAGAGCTGCTGGCCTTCGTCCGTTAGGCTCACACGGCGAGTCGTGCGGTTCAGCAACCTTACCCCAAGATGCGCTTCGAGCTGCGCGATCGAGCGGCTTACCACCCCTGTTACGACACCGGTTTCCTGCGCTGCTTGTGTGAAGCTCTTTGCCTTCGCAACGGCCAGAAAGATACTCAGAACTCGGCTTGTGTCCATATGAAATTCTCGAAATCTGATATGTGGCACTGATCTCGACGGCATTCTCATCGCCCGGACACCGTGACACCAATGTAGGTCGAACGGAGCGTCATAAGCAGACGCAAACCGAAGACCTATGCCGGTGCTACTTCGCTTTCATGGAAATGCATTCGGTACGGGTCCGATTGTCCGTCAAAGTACGCGCGCGGATAAATGATGCACCGTCTTGTATTGCGTTTCCAGCGTCGCGAATCATAAACGGGAAAAGCTGCCATTGATGGATCATGTTCGGCCAAATCTCCAGCGAAACCGGAACATCCATAGTGCCAGCGCGACGAGCGAATCGCACCGCGTCGTCCATAAGCGTCTCTGTCGAGCCGACCTGGATCAACATCGGTGGGAGCCCGCGGAGATTCGCATAGAGTGGCGAAACGTCGGGATTGTTCGGTGGAACGTCGCCAAGGTAAGCCCGACTCACCGTGATCATGCTCGTGCGCTGGATAATCGGGTCCCGGCTCCCGTTTTCCATCATAGATTCTCCCGTTACTGCAAGATCTGTAACGGGGCTCATCAGAAGAAGCGCTGCTGGTAAGGAGCGGTGTTGTTCCCGCAACCGAAGGGACAACTCTATCGCCAGATTTCCTCCGACGGATTCACCAGCTACGACGACCCGGTCGGCAGTGTATCCCTGTTCGATCATCCAGTCCCACGCGCGCAATACGTCGTCAATCTGGGACGGATAAGTGGACTCCGGCAATAATCGATAGTCAACGGCAAACACATTTGCATCAGCAGTTTTGGCGAGCTGTGCTACTAGTGCGCGATGCGTGCTTGACGACCCACTGTAGAACCCGCCCCCGTGGATGTAGAGAACAATGCGCTTTGCGCACGTATTGCCGTCCTGAATTGGCGTAAACCACCTTCCCCGCACGCCATCACTGTCGACATCAAAATGACTAACACCAGCCGGCGCCGGAACGTCGTCCATCATTCGTGCGAAGGCTTCACGCCGCTGCTCGAAACCACTGGTGCCGGCAAAGTACTTGGTGCGAAAAGCGACAATCCCGGCAACGTCATATTGCGCCAGCTTTGAGCTCGGTTCGGCCGCCACCGCAGTCATAGCAGTCGCACATATCGATGGCAGTAACAACGCGCCGAGTGTGCGATTCGCCACGGATCGCATCAAGTTGCGGATGGCGGGGCGGTAGCGCGAAGTCATATGCTCCTCTCGGTTGGCCAAAGTGCGGTGTCACGTAATAGTGAGCGATTTCACGGTGAATTTCTTCTACGTTTCGCACGAATTCACGACGATTCACGTCTAGTGCATTAATGTGCGGGCTACGCTACCGTTACAGAACTAGATGTCCGTCGCGGGTGTTGCGCGGCAAGTCCGCTGGAGCTGGTTTCGCCATTGCAGGTGGCAGTGCACTGCCGGCAGTCGAGCCAGTATTTCGCCGGTTTTATCGAGTTGGCCGATGAGCAACGTTAATCGAGCGTCAGACGACGTACAGAAACTGGATCGCGATCAGGTGCACGAATTCGAGGTGCGTGACGCTTGGTCACAGATCGTATATTCGCTACTCGGGCCGTCGCGTGAGCAAACTATGGAGCTACCGGCGTATCATTTTTTTGACATCTCATCTACTGAGAAAAGAATCGGTAGTCGATGTCGGAAGAAAAGTAGTCGAATTGCCGCGCTCGAATGCGATCATGCATTGGACGCGACGATAAGTGCACTGGAAAAACTTTCTGACACGTCAATCATTTTGCATTGGAGTTCAACTCGGTGCCACTATGGAAGCCAGATTTGGACGAGAGGGCTTGCGTGGCGCGATGGCCTCTGTGCGCTAACACGAGCACCTATTCGCGAAGGGGACGTCGTTTATCGGCCGAGAAAACGCGGACGGTTGCCGGCAAATGCAGAGGCCATGATCTTTGCATTGGCTATTGACGGTGCGTGAGCAATTCCGACCACACCGGGCGCTCGCAGCCGATTTCGTGCGGGTGAATATCGACAGATGGTCTGTTGTGTCGTCTTGATAGACGCAAGCAGTTAGTCGTATCCACGCTGGGTGGTCGAGATCGACTGTCCGGCGATCATTCGAGTCCATCCAAGGCTATTCTCGCGGCAACAAGGTCTGGTGCATCCGTAGTCGTTGGGATTGAGCCGAGAGCGTCCACTAGGAGTGAGCGAGCATCTGCCCCTCGACCGCATGTGCTCCAGTGCTTTGCCAGCACGGTCGCAGAGCGGATTTCCCATAGGCGTGCGCCGCAGTCTTTCGCGAACTGGTGACTACGAACCAAGTACTCCTCTCCTGCCGAGACGTCCTTGTCTTGGCTATCGCCAAAATAGGTCGCGCCCTTAATGCGAAGCAGTTCTGGCATGCACCAAATCTCGTTGCATTGTTGAGCGCGTTCGAGCATGTCGTCGATCTCGATGCTGAGCCGATGTGTGTCATCGCTATCCAGAAGTGCATCACAGAATGCAATTCTCGCCATCGTGTACAGTGGACCACGTCCGCCAGGAAGGATGGCCGAGATTGCACGATGCAGGATCGGCAAACCTAAGCACGACCCACTTGTCCGAATACTAAGGATTCCTTCGAAGCAACGTGCCAGCTCATGCCAGGCTTGCAATTCACTCGTCGCGGATCGAGAAAGGAACATATCGACGAAATACTTCGCGGTTGAGACATCTCCGGCATATAGTGAAACTGGACATGCACCTTGACAGAGCGCGTAGGCAATCGAGGTAATATTTCGACTATCCAGTGCCTGCTCAACATTATGTGTGGCTACAGCAAGCGCATGATCTGGCAATCCTCGCAGGAGAAGAATCTGAGCCTGGAATGACCGTGAGGCAATGAGTTGGTCGAACTGCAGTGGCCCGGGGAGAGGCTGCGATTCGCAGAACATGAAGCGGGAAATCGCTTTCTCGATATGTCGATGGGCTCTGTCGAGTTGTCCGAGATAAAACAACGAAGTGCCAACTACGCGCTCGCCGACTGCGACATGAAATGGATCGTTGATCGACTCAGCAGTCTCTAGCAGTTGTTGAGCCACGGTAAGAGCGCTTGCGTACTGGCTTGTATTCCTCTGGGATGCCCAGATGCCCCACAGCGCAGTGAATCGCTGTTCCTTCTCGTCGAGCGCTTCTGATAACAAAAGCACATTTCGCCATGCCTCCGTCATGTCGTCACCGCCACCTACGCGATGCGTAAGCGAGGTGGCATGCGCAGACCACAAACGTAAAGCAGTGCGCGGCGAGATTGCCGTATCGGACTGCTGTTGCGCGGACAATGCATCAAGCGCCTGCTTCACCCGAAACGCATATTCGTCAAATAAGGACAGACTAAGCCAGAGCGGAATCGATGCAGCGGTCAACTCGAGCGCGAGCTCCAACTGGCCGTCTGTCGCCCACGCCCATTCAAGCGCGGCTCGGACGTTATCGATCTCATGTTCGCAAGGGTTGCGCGCCGCATGCGAGCCTGGCGGAAAGCACTGCGGTGATTCCGTGGCATGGTCCCTTAGCCGGTCCAGATAGAGTCTCGCGTGCCGCAACGCGCAGGATTCTGCATCTCCGCTTTCGTGGAGGCGACTCAGCGCAAACGCGCGCGTAGTATGGAGCAAACGATAGTAAGCAATCGAGCCGTTGACGTCTGCTACGACGAGGGACTTGGCAACCAGGTCAGCGAGGAGGTTCAGTAATTGACCTTCGGTAGTCGCAATGTCACCGGCAACAACGCAAGCCGCTTCTGCGGTAAAAGTGCGCGCGAAGACGCCGAGACGCCGAAGCATTACTTGGTGAGCGTGAGGGAGAGACGAATAGCTCCAATCGAGCGTTGCGGATAAGGTCTGATGTCGGGGCAGCGCAGTACGTCGATCCAAAGTCAAGAGGCGGAATCGATCATCGAGCAACGTTGCGAGACCATGAATCCCGAATGCGTCGACCCGTCCCGCGCCGAGTTCGATTGCCAGCGCTATGCCGTCCAATCTGCGGCAGATTTCCGCTACTAGCGGCGCATCTTCATCACACAAGACGAAATCGCGATGTACCGAGGCTACGCGTTCCACGAACAACTGCACCGCAGAGTAGGACATTGCCTCCGCTCCGGTCAGCGCAGAGGAGATCGGGGGCACTTGCAGAGGTTCAAGCCGGAAAACCTGCTCGCCGCTGGCTCGAAGCGCTTCGCGACTGGTCGTCAGCAGATGAATTGACGGTGCATGCTTGAGCAGACGCTCGGCTAGCATAGCGGTCGCCTCGATCACTCGCTCACAATTGTCGAGCACGATCAGCGCATGCTTGGAACATAGGTGCTCGACCAGTAGAGATTCTGACGCCTCCGAGTGCTGAGTAAGACCCACGACGGAGGCGATGGCGCCGGGGAGCAGTCGCGCATCGAGAAGCGAGTCGATTTCAACGAAGAAGATACCATCGCGATAATCCGACAGCATTTCATATGCCGCTGCGATTGCGATGGTCGTTTTGCCGATGCCTCCTGGTCCCGCAATAGTGACGAACCGGTGCTCCTTCAGCATTCCCGAGATAGTGGCGAGTTCCCGTCGCCGACCGATCATCCGCGCTAGCGGGGAAGGCAAGTTGTGACGGCGATCCGCCGACGGCAACTGCTGGCGACCACGGGAGACCGTGGCGGAAGCCCCAGCAGGGTTTTGTACTACCGGACCCGTAAACCTGTAGCCGCGGCCAGGTACATTCGCGATCAGCAGCGGTGACTTGCCGTCACCCAGAGCGCGACGGAGCGCGGCGATTTGCGCACGCAGGTTACTTTCCTCAACGAACGTGGTTGGCCACGCTCGACGTGTCAACGTTTCCTTATCGACGATCTGACCTGCTTGCTCGATCAATACGACCAGGATTTCCATCGCGCGGCTGCCCAGGGCGATCGGTATCTCACCGCGTAGCAGTCGTTGCTGCGTCGGGAAAAGGTGAAAATCTCCGAAAGTGAAGCAGTGGTCGTAGGAGTACATCGGGGTTCTGGCCAGGTTATCAGTTCAACACGACGGGTGTTGCCTAGATTGACGACCATCTTGGCACTGACAAATTTATAGCACGGCCGTTACGGAAGAAAGAAAAAGCCATTCGCAAAATTTCACGCCAATTCACTGGCCGACTACAAACTGGTATCCGATACTCTAGTCTGACTATTCTCCGCGGTACAGTAATTCCTGCTTCCATGTCTTTGTCATGGATAACCTCTGGACACTCGGAAGATGCGACGGAAAACGATTCTTCTCTCGGGTGCCGATTCTTCATTCGGCCGAGCACTGATAGGTGCTGCGCTGTCGTTTGGATGCAACGTTGTTGGCGTAACTTGCACGGAGGATGGCGGCTTGACGTGTGAGGCATTAAGTCCGGAGCCCGTCTCAGGTCGCTTGCTCGACCTTCGGGCCACGAATTCCGCTGAGTCTCTCGTCGCGGCGGTTGAATCTGGTGTCGGTGCCGTGGACGTGCTCATCAACAACCCCAGTGTCACGTACCGAGGGATGATTGAGGAGTCTCCACTGGAAGCGCTCGAAGATCAGTTGCGGGGAAATTTGATTGCCCCAGTCGCGATGACAAAGGCCGTGCTGCCGTATATGAGGCACAGGCGAAGCGGCCAGATCGCCAATGTCACAACGCTCGGCGGCCTTGTCGCATTCCCGGGATACGGCTTCTATAGCGCCAGCAAGTTTGCGCTCGAAGGGTTGAGTGAAGCGTTGCGCAAGGAAGTGAAAAATCTGGGGATTACCGTTACCGCTATCGGACTCGGGCATTGCGGAGAGCCGGCCTGGACAGAGCCGATCGAATCGGGACGCAGTCACATCGAAGATTACGCGGTAGCGCTGCGAGCCGCGCAAGAAGCACGAACGTTCATTCCTGCAGGGCAGCGCGCGGCTGACGCGACGATGGCCGCGCAAGCAGCCATCGATGTGCTAATGAGCGGCGCAGCCCCCGCCCATCTGCTGTTGGGTGCTGACGCCGTGCAATGGTTGCGTGAAAAGATCGGTGCGCTAACTGCAGAAATCACGGCCTGGGAATCCGTGTCGTTGTCGGTGCGCGCGCATTGATTCAAAGCCGGGCGAGCATCTCGCCATTCTGATGCTGCAAAGCGGGGATCCAAAAAATGGTAACGCTCAAAATCAATGGAACGATCCATGAGGTCGACATTCCTCCGGACATGCCGTTGCTCTGGGTATTGCGTGATGTCGTCGGATTGACCGGCACGAAGTTTGGCTGCGGCATCGCACAATGCGGCGCATGTACCGTTCACGTCGATGGTCAGCCAATGCGTTCTTGCGTTACGCCAGCCGCAGCAATTGCGGGACGCGATATCACCACTATCGAGGGTGTTGCCGCGACTGCGGCCGGGCGAAAAATTCAGCAGGCGTGGCTTGCACTGGACGTTGTGCAATGCGGCTATTGCCAGTCCGGACAGATTATGTCGGCTGCTGCGCTCGTGAACGGTCAGCATGCACCGACGGACGACGACATCGATACTGCGATGGCCGGAAACATCTGCCGTTGTGGCACATATGCCCGCATTCGCGCGGCCATCAAGCTTGCCGTGCGGGAGAATTAACATGCGAGTGCCGGACGATTTTATGGAACGGGGCTTCTCGCGTCGAGATTTCTTGCGTCTCGGAATCAGTGTCGGCGTATGCGCGGGCGGTGGATTGCTGCTGAGTGTAAGCTTTGGCGCGCCGACCGGGCAACGGCCATCGCTCGCCGGGGAGCGCGATACGGACACCATCAACCGTGGACAGTTTGCGCCGAATGCGTTCATTCGAATCGACAAGTCAGGTGAAGTGACACTCATCATTCCCAAGGTCGAGATGGGCCAAGGGGTATACACGTCACTCTCGATGTTGCTTGCGGAGGAGCTTGAGGTCTCGTTGAATGCCGTGAAGCTTCAACATGCTCCTCCGAACGCCGCGCTGTACGCTGATCCGATCCTGCAAATCCAAGCGACTGGTGGATCGATGTCCGTTCGCGCATTCTGGGAGCCGTTGCGGCGAGCTGGTGCTGTCGCACGGCAGCTTCTTATTCGTGCCGCCGCGAAAACCTGGAGCGTGGAACCTTCGTCCTGTAGCGCTACTGAAGGGGTTGTGAACCACTCCGCCTCCGGCCGGAAGCTTGCTTACAGTGCTTTGGTCGAGAAGGCAGCATTGCTGCCGGTGAGCGACAGCTTCGTCAAGTCCGTCACCTTGAAGAATCCGGCCAGCTTCAAGTTGATCGGAAGGCCGGTGAAACGTCTGGATTCGCCGGACAAGGTGGATGGGACCGCTCGTTACGGCATCGACACACGCCTGCCCGGAATGGTGTACGCGGTGGTGGTTCATAGCCCGGTGTTTGGGGGCTCGGTCGTCAGCGTGGACGACCGGGCGGCTCGAACCGTGCCGGGCGTTCGACAGGTTGTCAAATTGGACAATGCCGTGGCAGTGATCGGTACGCATACCTGGGCAGCCAAACGTGGCGCAAATGCACTGGTGATTCACTGGAATGCCGGAACGAATGCAGGTCTGACCACCGAGATGCTGGTCGACGACTTGCGTCGGGCATCGACAAAACAGGGCGCTGTCGCAAAGAAGGCCGGCGATGTAGTGACGGGTCTCGAGCGTGGCAAAAAAAGGCTGGATGCCGTCTACGAGCAGCCCTTTCTCGCGCATGCAACGATGGAGCCGATGAACTGCACGGTGCATGTGCATGACGGCATCTGCGAGATTTGGGCCGGGACTCAAGTTCCCACACGCGCGACGGATATAGCGGCGCAGGCGACCGGGTTGCCGCCCGATCGCGTCCTGCTTCACAACTTCCTGCTCGGGGGCGGGTTCGGCCGCCGTCTCGAAGTGGACTTCATTGGCGAGGCTGTGCGGATCGGCCGTCAGGTCGATGCGCCTGTCAAGGTGATCTGGACACGGGAAGAAGACATCCAGCACGATATGTTCCGTCCGTATTACCTGGACCGCATGTCGGCCGCGCTCGGCGCGGACGGCAAACCGGTCGCATGGACGCATCGGATCACGGGCTCGTCGATCGCAGCGCGCTGGGCGCCTCAATGGGTAAAGGACGGCGTCGATCTGGATGCGGTCGATGTGGCCGCGTCGCTGCCTTACGACATCCCGGCGCAACTCGTCGACTACGTCCGCCAAGAGCCGCGAGGCGTGCCGACTGCGTTTTGGCGTGGCGTGGGTGCGCTGCGCGGCACTTTCGTCGTGGAAAGTTTTATCGACGAACTGGCGAACCTCGCTGGCGCGGACCCTGTTGCGTACCGGCGCAACCTTCTGGACAAGTCGCCGCGTGCGCTACACGTGCTCGATATCGCAGCACGTACGAGCGGCTGGGGCACGCCGATGCCGAAGGGGAAAGGACGTGGCGTTTCGCTGATGAACGCGTTTGGGAGCTATTTTTGCATGGTCGCGGAAGTCGACGTTCAGGATGGCGATGTGCGTGTCGAGCGGGTGGTATGCGCGGTGGACTGCGGCCACGTCATTAACCCGAACACGGTGGAAGCGCAGATGGAAGGCGGAATCATTTTCGGCATCACTGCGGCATTGTGGGGAGAGGTTACGTTGAAGGATGGGCGCGTCCAGCAGGGAAACTTCAATGATTATCGGGTCATGCGAATCAATGAGGCTCCCCGTATCGAGACAATTATCGTACCTAGCGGCGAGGCACCGGGTGGAATCGGTGAGCCTGGAACGGCGAATATCGTATCAGCCGTCACCAATGCCGTCTTTGCAGCAACCGGACAACGCGTGCGACGGCTGCCCATCGGCCGGCAACTGAAAGCCGCCGAATCCGCGTGAGGAGAGCCGAATTGAATACGATTCTTCCCGCAGTATTGCGGCGCATCGCAGGGGGCGCGATATCTCTATTGCTAGCGGTATCGTCTTCTCCGTCATCGGCAGCTGACCCAGGGTTGGTTGCGCGCGGAGAGTATCTGGCGAAGGTCGGTGACTGCATTGCATGTCATTCGACGCCGAATGGTAAGCCGTTCGCCGGCGGCATGCCGATGGTAACCCCGATGGGGCGAATCTTCACGACCAACATCACGCCGGACCGCCGGACCGGCATCGGCACGTATTCGGAACAGGACTTCTCCCGTGCGGTGCGCGAAGGCGTCGCGAAGGACGGCCGGAATCTCTATCCGGCAATGCCGTACCCGTCGTACGCTAAGATTAGCGACGATGACATGAAGGCGATGTACGCATACTTCATGAACGGCGTTCCCGCGGTGACTCAAGTGAATCGAAACAGCGACATTCCATGGCCGCTCAGCATGCGATGGCCACTGAAAATCTGGAACGTGCTATTTCTCGATTCATCGCCGTACCGGTCGAATCCACAGAAGACTGCCCAATGGAATCGGGGTGCATATTTGATTCAGGGGCTCGGTCATTGCGGCGCATGTCATACGCCGCGCGGGATTGCGTTCCAGGAGAAGGCGATGGACGAAAGCGGTCCCACTTTCCTGAGCGGCGCCGTGGTCGAAAACTGGTATGCGTCGAGTCTGACTGCCGACAGCAAACGGGGAATCGGCAGGTGGTCCGAAGCGGACATCGTCGAGTTCCTTCGGACCGGTGCAAACCGGCATGCAACCGCGTTCGGGTCGATGGTCGATGTCGTTAATCACAGTACGCAGCATCTTGTCGACGACGATGCGCGCGCAATCGCGGCCTATCTCAAGTCGTATCCACCTATCGGTGGTGATGCCGGCGCTGCCGTTGCCGCGCTCGACCCGACGACGAAGATTGCGCTGCGAACCGGACCTGTATCGCCTGGTGAAAAGACATACGGAACATATTGTCTGCATTGCCATCGAGCGGACGGGAAAGGGAGCGCGCCATGGCTCGCGCCGCTCGCCGGCAATCCGAACGTGCTGGAGGCGAACCCGGTCGGGCTGATCAACGTCACGCTCAATGGAAGTGAAACGCTCGTCATTGCGGGAATTCCAGCCGCATATCCGATGCCGCGATACCATGCGGTCCTGGAAGATCGGCAGATCGCCGACGTGCTGACGTACGTGCGCGGCGCATGGGGCAACGATGCACCGGCCGTCAGTGTCGACGCGGTCGCGAAGGTACGTCGCGCGACAGCACCGACGCGGTGATTTCACGGTCGCGCACCGCGACCGATGCGGTTGCGGCCGACGGCTTGGGACGCTAGCGGTGCGTCGCATCCACATGCGTGTATTACATGCGGTTCCGCGCCGGGCAATTCACGCCGCGCGCCCGCATGTGTCGTGCGTCGCCTCCGACCTCGGTGCGACCGGCACGGCCCGAATGCGGGCCGGTGTGCGCGACAGCCTGTACGGCAGCTTCACGACCGGCCAGAAAGTGCCGTTCGCGTCCCGTGCGACACACAGTGCGTCCGCAAGAAAGTCGCCGTTCTCCATCAGCTCGTGCACAGGAACGATCGGCACGGCATGCAGGCCGACGTTCGCGAGCGCGACGACGGCTGACGTCCGCGTCTGCGTGCCGCATCCGATCTCATCTGTGTAAGCAGCAAGCTCCGACGTATCACGACAGTCGTCGCCTTCGAGCCATACGTAACCATCGGCACATCGGACGGCCACGCCACACGGCCCGGGATTGCCCGCCGCGAATAGTGCGGACCACGCGGCAACGTCCTGCATTGCGATCTCGACGAACGTGCCGCGCCGCGACGAGCGCCCGGCCAGATTCGCGACGATCGCGAGCAGTGCGGCTTGTCCCCCCAGAATATCCGCACCAGAAGCGCCTAGCTTGACCGGCTCGCCGTTGCTGCGCGTCAGGTCCATCAGGCCGCTCATTGCTTGAATCACGGTGTCGAACGCGGGTCGCTCGGGATATGCCGACTCGACTCCGAAACCCGAGATCGAACAGTAGATCAGGCTCGGATTAATCTCGCCGAGCGTGTCCCGTCCGAAGCCGAGTTTCGCGAGCGCGCCGGGCCGCAGGTTCTCGATGAGCACGTCGGCGTCAGCAAGAAGCGCACGGAGATGCGCGCGTCCGGCTTCCTGCTTCAGGTCGAGCGAGATGGTGTCCTTGTCGGTATTGTTCAGTGCAAAAAAATAGCTCGTGCCGGTCTGCCCAGGTCGCCACGTTCTCGCGACTTCCCCTTCGGGAGGTTCAATTTTCACGACCGTCGCGCCCAGCGCCGCCAAGTGCTTGCCGACGAGCGGCGCGGTCGTGTACTGACCGATCTCGACGACGTTCACGCCGGCTAGCGGGCCCGCATCGGCCGCGCACGCAACATTGCCCGCAAAAGTTCCCGCTGTGACATCTTCGTCGGCAGTGAGAGAAGACACACCGAAGATCGACACGTGACGATATGTGTCACCGTCGATGCCGTTCGTTTCAATCCGAGCTGCCGCCTCCCCGTGTCGAACCCGGAAGTTCGGCTCAGAGCACAAGCCGGTCACTGTCGCAATGGGCCCGGCCGCAACGCCGATGCGCTCGCAGACAGCCGCGCACTCGTCGGTGGATAGCGTCGACGTCCAAGTTTCGATTAATACGTCTAGTTCATCGACGTTGCGCACCCGATCGGCCAAAGTTGCGAAGCGACGGGAGTCGAGCTGCGGCACGCCGGCCACGCATGCGATCTTTCGCCATTGCTCCTCGGTACTGGTGCAGATGAGTATCCAGCCGTCGCGCGTTCGATACGCGTTCCACGGCGCACACGCGGGATGGCGGTTGCCGACGCGAGTAACGGTATCGCGAGCAAACGCGGCCGGCAGAAATGTCGTGAGCGCGCTTGCCGCGCAGCCGAGGAGTGTGACGTCGATGTTCTGTACGATGCAGCGCAAGCGTTTGACGCGCCAGGCGGCAGCGATCGCCGCGGCGGCATACAGTGACGCCGAGATTTCGGTGAACGGGACACCGACCCTGACCGGCTCACGCTCCGAGAAGCCAGTCGTGTCCATAAGCCCGCCGATCGCTTGGATCTGCGCGTCCGACCGCGCAGCATTCGCGTACGGCCCGTGCGGCCCCGTCGCCGTGATGTCGCACACGATATGGGTGCCGGCAGCCTTCAGGGCGATAATCGCGGCTTTCCGGTCGGCAGTCCATCCGTCGGACGAAACGACGATTACGTCATGCGCGGACTCGTCGGGTCCTAGCGTGTCAGCTAGGGTGATCCGTGCGCCGGCGCGCTCGAGCAACGTCGCGCAGAGTGTCACTGCGTTGCGCGTACCGCAGACCAGTACTCGCATACCATCGAGCATCGCTGTCTCCTTGAATCTTACGGGTTGTCGTTGAATCAACGATACGGTTCGCGGAAGCGGCGGACAAACGACATTTCTTGCGCATAGGATTGACATTTACTGAATCGAGCGAGGCCCGCCGTTCTAGGGGCTTCCCCGACACGCGCAATGTGACGCGCGTGCTAACATTTTCCGATGCGAACCCTTCCGTCACTTAATGCACTGCGAGCCTTCGAGGTATGCGGGCGCCTGCTCAGCGTGCAACTCGCGGCGAACGAGCTAAACGTCACGCCGGCCGCCGTGAGCCGGCAGATCAAGCTCCTGGAAGAGCAGCTCGGCGTACAGCTGTTCGAACGCGGTCATCGATCGATTGCGCTGACGCCGGTCGGGGAGCGGTACCTTGCTGATATCGTGCGCGGCTTCGAAACGATGCGAACCGCGACGATCAACCTCACCGAAGCGCGTCGCCGACGCACGCTCAAGATCCGTGGCTATACGACGTTCTCGATGAACTGGCTTTTGCCGCGGCTGTCGACTTTTCATAGTGAACATCCGGACATCGAGGTCAGCCTGACGACGTCGCTGCAGCCGGTCGACTTCCACGTCGAAGACGTCGACGCTGCGATTCGCCTTTCGCATACGCCGTCGTCCGACGTCGGTTACGATCGCCTCATCGCGAACGAACTCGTTCCCGTGTGTAGTCCGGAGTTTCTGCGCGCGCATCCGGACCTGACCGACGGCACGCCCGAGCGCCTGCGCGACGTGCCACTGCTGCACTCGCTCGCGCGACGCGAGGATTGGTCCAAATGGCTCGACGCGGCCGGCGTGCGCGGCGTCAATCCGCTGGGCGGACTCAGCTACGAAAGTTCGATCCTCGCGTACTTCGCTGCGGCGCAAGGGCATGGCATCGCGATCGCGCAACGCGCGCTCGTCGCCGACCAGCTGCGCGAGGGCGCGCTCGTAATGCCGTTTTCGTTCGCGCTCGATCTCGGCGCGTTCACGTACTACCTCGTGTACCCCCACGAGCATCTGTCGAAACCGGAGTTCGCCGCGTTCCGCGATTGGCTGCTGTCGGTCACCGACGCCCAACGCTGACTCGTCCGGCACCGAACATCTAGCGTCCGGTGAAGCGGGGCTTGCGCTTCTCTGCAAAGGCCTTGCGACCTTCGACCCGATCTTCTGAATCGCGCATTGCACCCCACGCGAGCTCGGTGAATTCGAGCGCTTGCGCGAGCGGTACGTTGCTGCTCGTCTCCGCGACTTTCTTAATCATCTGCACCGCGAGCGGCCCGTTCGCCGCGATGGCGTGCGCGAGCTTGAGCGCCTCGTCGAGGAGTATCTCCGGCTCGACGATGTCCGATACCAATCCCACGCGCTCGGCATACGCAGCGTCGATCTTGCAGCCAGTCAACAGCATCTTCATCGCGATTGCCGACGGTACGGCCTTTTGAAGCGCCTGAATGCCGCATACGGCGGGGATGCTGCCGACGACGGCTTCGGGCAGACCGAACACCGCGTTTGTCGACGCGATCCGCAAATCGCACTGCAATGCAAGTTCCAGCCCGCCCCCCAGGCAATAGCCGTTGACCGCAGCGACGATCGGCTTGAAAAGGCGCAGCGAACTGAGATCAAGTAGCCGCACGTAGATGCCCTCGGCGGCGGCACGATCGATCGATTTGACGAATGATGAACCAAAGTTCGTCGAAGGTGGCAACGTGTTCTTCAGGTCGGCGCCGACGCAAAACGACCGATCTCCGGAGCCGGTGAGCACGATCACACGCACATCGTCGTCGTCGCGCGCGGCGGCGAGCGTGTCGCGTAGTGCACTCAGGCTGTCGAGGTCGAGTGCATTCATGACGTCCGGTCGGTCCAGTCGAACAATGGCCACGTGGTCCGACACATTATAGTGAATCGCCATGGCTCGCTCCTTCAAACGCTCGGTGACGACAACGAACGCCCGCCACAGACATAAAGTGTCTGTCCGGTGATATACGACGCGTCACGCTGCGCGAAGAACAGCACGGCGTGCGCGATGTCATCGGGCGTGCCGATGCGCTGCACTGGCACTGACTTCTGCAACCGCTGCTGAAGCTCGACATCGAATGTACGGAACAGCGGCGTATCGACGATACCCGGCGCGACAGCATTGACAGTAATGCCCGAACCCGCCCACTCGAGCGCGAGACTGCGCGTGAGACTAATCACGCCGCCCTTCGCGGCGGAATAATTCGACTGCCCGATACCTCCGAGCCATGCACGCGACGAGATGTTCACGATGCGCCCGTAGCGTTGTGCGCTCATCGGCGCCAGCACCGCGCGGCAGCACAGAAATTGCGATTTCAGATTCACGTCGATGACCGTGTCCCAGTCTTCCTCGGTCATCTTCGTGATTCGTTTATCGCGCACGACGCCTGCGTTGTTCACCAGAACGTCGATGCGGCCGAAACGCTCGAGCACTGTCTCTATGGCGGTGTTGACGGAGCTTCCGCTTGTGACGTCGACGGGCAACCCTATTACATCCGAGCCAGCTGCGGTGAGCGCGCTAGTCGCCTGATCGAGCGCGGTGCGGTCGAGATCGAAAAGCGCGACACGGCGCCCTTGGCGGGCGAGCGCGGCAGCGATGCCGAAACCGATGCCTTTTGCACCGCCGGTAACGATTGCGACCTCGGTTGACGGGTCGGGGAGTGAAGTAGTCATGTCTTTTGTCTCCGTGAAAGGGGAAGCCTGTACGACCGATGCTATGGCCCGCCGCGACTCACAATCAAACGACATTTTTCGCGGCTTCGATTGACTTCCGATTAATCGAGATCGCGCTGCGCTGCAGCGCGCGTATCCCTGCTTCGCTTCAAATAATCTCAATCGAAAGCGAAGTAAAAGTCGTTTGCGTGCGATGGGATGCGAAACCTACGATGCGTGCATGTGCCGGCCTAATCTGCATCCAGAAAGTAACCGGTCGGGCACTTTCAGCATGTGCCGCGTTGTCGGCGCATTCGTCACCAAAAAATTCGGAGACAACATGGACACCACTCTTCCGAGCATTGCCGGCACATCAGCGGCACCGCTCACGCGCGCGCAGAAAAAGGCGATCGCCGCAGCGACGCTCGGCACGATAGTCGAGTTCACCGACTGGCTCATCTACGCGACGTTCGCCGCGCTGTTCTCGCGGCACTTCTTTCCTGCGCACGACAACCGCGTTTCTCTTCTGTCCGCGTTCGCCGTGTTTGCGGTCGGTTTCGTGATGCGGCCGATCGGCGGTGCGGTGCTCGGCGCGTTCGCGGACCGGCACGGCCGCAAGGACGGACTCGCGTTGTCGGTTGCCCTGATGGCGGGAAGCTCCCTTGTGATCGCAATCTGCCCCGGCTATGGCTCGATCGGAATGGCGGCACCGGTCATTCTCGTGCTCGCGCGGCTCACGCAAGGGTTCGCGGCAGGAGGCGAATTCGGCTCGGCGTCGACGTTCCTGATCGAATCGTCGGTGCCATCGCGGCGCGGCTTTGCAGGCTCATGGCAGCACTTTGCGGTGAATGCTGGCGTACTCGTCGCCGCGTCAATCGGCACTGCGCTGATGTCAATGATCGATACCGCCGCGATGGCCGAATGGGGTTGGCGTGTCGCATTCGGGATTGCCGGGTTGATGGGATTCGTCGCGCTATGGGTTCGTCTCACCGTCGCCGAAACCGATGCGTTCACGAATGCCAGCGCGGGTCATCGCCGTGTGCGGCATCCGTTTGTCGCGGTCGTCCGCGAGCACCGGCGAGCGGCACTGCGCGTGATCGGCATCGCGATGGCGGGCAATCTTTGCAACTATCTGTGGCTCGTTATGTTTCCGACGCTCGTTCATCTGCGCACCGGATTGCCGCTGCACGACGCGTTCAATGCAAGCGTGATCTCGATCGTCGTGTCGCTGATCGCGATCCCGTTCGTCGGCATGTTATCGGATCGGATCGGTCGCAAACCGGTACTGCTCGCGTTTGCGGGCGGCTCCGCGCTGTTCGCGTGGCCGGCGCTGCATTTTCTGTCGCATAACTTCTGGAACGCGGCGACCATCGCGACGATCGGCATGCTGCTGTCAACCGGCTTCGCTGCGACGTGTGCATCGGTGATGGCAGAGCAGTTTCCGGTACAGGTGCGCGCCACCGGCGTCGCGCTGCCATATGCGGTCTCGGCGGCCCTCTTCGGCGGAACGCTTCCCTACATCGTGACTGCGATGTCGAATTCAGGATTGTCGGAGTACCTGTGGATCTATGTGGCGGTCGTTTGCGCAACAGGTTTCGTCGTCTACGCACGGATGCCGGAGACTCGCGGAAAGGTACTCGATTGAGTGCGATGCGCAGGTGAAGTCATCGAAGGATCGTCGGATGTTAATCGTTTGGAGGAAATGATGCGGAAGGTCGTAATCGGCGGCGTCGGTATGACGCCCTTTGGAAAATTTCTCGATCGCAATCTCAAGTCGCTCGCTGAAGAGGCGGTATCGCTCGCATTGAAGGACGCGTGCGTGACGGCAAACGATGTCGAGCGCGTGTTTTTCGGCAACGCGGCAGCCGGAGTCGTGACGGGGCAGGAGATGATTCGCGCGCAATCGTCGCTGCGCAATACTGGTCTCGACGGCAAGCCTATGTACAACATTGAGAACGCGTGCGCGTCGGGCAGTTCGGCACTGAACCTCGCGTGGCTGTCGGTGGCGTCCGGACAGTGTGAAACGGCACTCGTCGTCGGTGTGGAAAAGCTCACACACCACGACAAGTCGGTTTCTTTCGGCGCGTTCGCGAAGGCGGTTGACCTCGAAGAACCGTTGCCCGAAGGCATGACGACCGGCACGGGTTCGCTGTTCATGGACCTGTACGCAGCAAAGGCGCGCAAATGGATGGAAAAGACCGGCGCCGATGCGAGCGATTTCGCACGCGTGGTCGTTAAGAGCCGCCGCGCGGGTTCGCTGAACCCGTATGCACAGTTCCGCAATGAAACGAGTATCGAAGAAGTACTAGCGAGCCGGATGGTCAGCGATCCGCTGACGCTATTCATGTGCTCGTCGATTGGTGACGGCGGTGCAGCCGTGTTTATCTGCTCCGAGGACTACGCGGCAACCCGAGACATTCGTCCGGTGTTCATTCGCGCGAGTTCGATCGTGTCGGCTAAGGGGGATGGATCCGGCGAACTGGTTGCAGTGCGTGCGGCAAATGCAGCGTATGAACAGGCGGGCATTGGTCCGTCGGACGTGCACGTCGTCGAACTGCACGATGCGTCCGCGCCGGCTGAACTCATCCACTATGAAAACCTTGGTCTGTGCGCGACTGGCGACGCGCCGAAGCTGATCCGCTCGGGTGACACCGATATTGGAGGCCGTGTGTCGGTCAATCCAAGCGGAGGCTTACTGTCAAGAGGTCACCCAGTTGGGGCGACTGGGGTTGCGCAGATCGTCGAACTCACGCAGCAATTGCGCGGCACGGCGGGTGCGCGGCAACGCCCAGGAGCGAAGGTGGCTCTTGCAGAAAACAACGGTGGCCAACTTGCTGGTGATTCCGCCGTTGCTCTTGTCACCATACTGACCACGTGAACGAGGAAGCGGCACTTGCAAGCGCGCCGGTCGATAGTCCACTCTGGCGCGCGTACGTATTATTGAAACGGAAACCGATCGTTCGTTTACTGCGATGCGGTGCTACATTTGAAAACGCCTGTTAGGCCGAGCGTCAGGCTACTCGATGATCTGCCAGAGCGGTGTGTCGAGATAGCGCTCGACGCGCCGGATAGGCGAGGTAATCGCTGCGCGCCGTCGCCGAAAGCGTGAGCGGGTTGCCAGCAAGGTAGCCCGCCGCCAAGAGGTAATTGAATAGCCCTGACCGGATGCCGAGTGCCTGGCGCCGGCTGGAGGGGTGGCTGGGATTCGTGAAATTTTCGCCAGAATTAAGAGTTGGTGCCCGCGCTGAGTCCGTATTCTGGCTAGACGAACGCGTGGTCGAGCGTCGATCTCAAGGCCAGAGCAGCGAGGGCGGGGAGGCTAGACACCCGAAGGACGATCCGGTGATCATCCTAGACGCTTTGCTTCTTCAACCCGTCGCATGAAGTGCGGCGCGTGCTCCTGAAGCAACAGATATCCGAAAACTTGCGGAAGCATTATGCGCAAGTGAACCCAGTCATCGGTCATCACCGGTGCGAAGGGAGCGTCCCCGAAGCGGCTCCCCGGATGGATAGTCTGAATTCTCTGTTCGTAGAATTCCTCGAAATATTTGAGGCCTTGTGCCGCGGAGAGGCCAAGGGGTTCATCGAAGGTCTTGTATAACCAGTCACCGGCTTCGCGGGAACCCGGATTCTTTAAGCCAGTCTGTCGCAAGTGACGGATGACCATCTCGAACGACGCATCGAGGGCGATGAAAGCCGCGATCGTTGCTTCCTCTTGGAACTCGAGATGGCGCGCGAGCATGTCCGATTTAATTAAGGCTTGGATGCCTCGCATGAGGATATGGTTTTCGTGCGAAAAGGCCGCATAGTAACGGCGCTGTAGCCTTTTACTCGAAGCCGACGGATCGATCAGGTCGAAGCTTCGGCCGAGGCATGCCTCCCAGTTTGCACGTATGTACGGCGGCCATTCGACTCTGTCGATTGTGTCGACAAGCGCGGCCTTCACGAGCTTGGCCGTCGTGGAGTTAGTCAGGTCCAGCCTCTCTTCGTCGATTTCGAACCCCGCATGCGGCACCGGATAGAAGCGGCGAAGAATGGAGCCATCTTCGTCTTCCGCGAGCATTATCGATCCCAAAAGCCGCACGACCTCGGGCTCTAGCCAGTCGACCTCACTGTAAGGGAGATGCTCGAAGTCGGGCCATCCACTGCCGTGGGTCACGGCAAAAGCCATGTCCTCGTCGGCGTGGAAGAGACCGCACGAATTGCAGCAAGTGCCCCGCAGATACATTCCGTTCGGGCTGAACAGTTGGACTCGGTATCGGGGCACATCGGTTCGAAAACCTCCGGCGCGTCTTTTAAGTCGAATTTTTCGGCGCATAACTTGTTTTCTCTAACGTCCCGCCTTGCGTTGGGGCATCTTTTCGTCAGTCAGGCGTTCGAGCAAATCGTTGCGGTCCATCATGCGATCTCCCGATTGTTGGCAAGCGTCATGCGGTGCGTCAGTCTGCCGGTCGTGAGCCGCTGGTTCAGCGGTACGTCATACGCCCCCGATCCCCGCAACTGGCTGTTCACCCGAGCACGGCCGCGTCGGCTTAGATTTTTCCTCATTGTAGCGGCCTTACACAGTCCGGGCCCGGACGCAGCGTTCAACGCAATCGGGCCACCGCGCGCCCTTCCAGCGTTCGAATGAACCGGATCGACGCACCGACATGGCAGAGCCTCGCTGTGGTTCAGGATCGCGTTATCGTGCGCCAAGCTCTTGTTGTTGCGCACATCGTTGAACGCGTCCAGGACGCTGATACTGCATCCGCAAGATGCGGTCGGTCATCTCCGACTCGAGCAGTCCGGCCGCCCGAACCGCTTTGACGTATCGACATCGGCAGTTTGAGGCAGGAGACGAAGTGCCGGTTGTTAAACATCAGTCGTATGGCTTTGAAATAGTCGTCGTGGATTAGGGCGGGCATGTTGAAGGTGCCGGCTTCCTCGTCAATGTACTTGAACAAGTAGTCGTCCATCTTCCCCGGCCCCGCAACGCCAACAGGCAGTTTTGACACATTGAGCGCCCCCAGCCGCACGCTCACGTCGATGGTGGGCATGCCGTCAACGATCGGCGTGACGCAAAACAGCGGGGCGACGCCTGTACCGACCTCCGCGAACAACGGCTCGAACATGCAACGTTTCGCCGAGGCGTTCCATCACATGGTACTGCTCGCGGGGCATTGGCCGGGCCAGCGGCACGCGTCGCACCGACAAAAAATCGAGCGTTGCGCGCTCTTGCAAAAACGCCAATTTCTTCACGTCGCTCCCGTGCCGGTGATACTGCTTAATCCCCAGTTGACTGCTCGTGCCGCGGCGCCGGCGCGTGCCGCGAAGCGCTCCCGTTGAGCCACATGAAAAAAACATGCGCGTCGCTGGGCGACGCGACGGAAGAGCTGACCAAACTAACGGGAACGTTGACTCTCTCTGCTTGCGGCAACCTGCGTCAAAGTCAATGCGCCCAACGGCGGCTCGACTAGGCACTTTTGAATGGCCGCTTCCGGAATCGGCGTCAGTCCGTTTCGGGTCGGCTTCTGCCGACCGCATCGGGCGTCGTTCGGCCAGCTTCGGCCGCTTGCGGCTACTCTCAGACGGACATTCAAGCGGGCGCTGCGCTCAAAGAATCAGCAAGTCGTCGATGCCCTGCATGATGTTCTGAAACGCGTTGCGACCACGGCACCGCTGCCGTCGCAGCGGTGCCGCCGTGATCCGCTTTCGTCGAATCAAGCGTGACTCAGACAGCAAAGTCCGTTGATGCTGACAACGCTTTCCACGTTTCCGTTTCCGTTGTCACGTAAGCGTTCTTGTCCGCGATCGCCTTCAGCGTGTCGCTTCCGAGCGGCAGACGCAGCGGTGGCGTTTGCGCATCGGCCAGGGTGACGAGCGCCGTCGCGAGTTTCTCCGGGTCCCCGGGCTGATTGTGATTCAGTTCGACTGCCAGGCGGCGTACCTTGCCGGACGTCTCGTCATAGTCGTCGATGATTTCCTTGCCGACGACGAGCGAAGACGCATCGAGAAAATCGGTGCGAAAGTAGCCCGGTTCGACGACGGTCGCATGAATGCCAAGCGGCTTGAGCTCGGCGTGAAGGGCTTCCGTAATGCCTTCGACAGCGAACTTCGTCGAGCTATACACGCCGAACCCGGCGGCCGCGCGATAACCGCCAATCGATGACATGTTGATTACGTGCCCCGAGCGCTGCTTGCGCATAACCGGCAGCACCGCGCGCGTTACATTCAGAAGGCCAAAGACATTCGTGTCATACATGCGGCGCACCTCTGCGTCGGCCGATTCCTCGACGGCCGCGAGCAGGCCGAACCCCGCGTTGTTGACCAGCACGTCGATGCGGCCGAACTTCCCGATGGCCGCGGCGACGGCAGCCTTGGCCTGCGCCTCGTCGGTAACGTCAAGCGCGACCGGCAACAGCGCAGGCGATTCGCCAAAACGCTCGCTGATCGCGGCGACGTTGCGTCCTGCGGCCACGACAGCATTGCCGTCTGCCAGCGCCGCTTGCGCAATCAGCGCGCCGAGACCGCGCGATGCGCCCGTAATGAACCAGACGCGCTTGAACTGCTGTTTCGTAACGTTGCTCATGATGTGCTCCTATGTTCGCGGTGAAGGTGAACGAAGCATAGGACGAGCGATTGACACACACTAGCCGTCGTTTGCTAGACTGATAATCAACTTTTATTTGCGAATCAGGAGCCGCCGATGAACGAGGTCCGAGCGATTTCGATCTTTGCCCGCGCCGCGGCGCTCGGCAATCTTCGCAGGGCGGCCGTCGACCTGGGCATCTCGCCGCAAGCGGCCAGTCACGCAGTCATGCAGTTGGAAAAGTCACTGGGCGTGCGGCTGTTTCACCGGACCACGCGCAAGCTGAGCCTGACGGAAGAAGGACAACGACTGCTGCAAGGCGTAGAACCGGCGCTGACCATGCTGTCGGCGGCGATCGACGACGCTCGCCGCTCGAAGGAGGAAGTCGCGGGCCCGCTGCGGGTTAGCGCGCCGGCGGCGCTCGCGCGAGCGGTGCTTTGGCCGTCCATCCTCGAATTCGCGGCGCTCTATCCCGACGTTCAACTGGATGTCCGTTTCGACGATCACTTCACCGACCTCGTCACCGATCGCGCGGATGTGGGGTTTCGTGGTGGATCGCCCCCTTCCGAAGGCGCGATTGCACGGCGTCTGCTGCCGATTCAACTGATCGTATGCGCATCACCAGCGTACATCGAGCAGCATGGCAAGCCGAAAACCATCGACGACCTCGGTGCTCATCGTTGCTCGGGGTACCGGCGCGCGAACACCGGTAAGCAGGCGCCGTGGGAGTTTCAGATCGGCAGCGAGATCGTGTATCGGGAGATCGCAGCGTCGCTGTGCGCGAACGATATCGACGCGGAAACGGAAGCCGTCGTGGCCGGTCTCGCGATCGGTCAGCTCGGCAGCTTTTCGGCGGTTTCCCACATTCGCGCTGGGCGGCTCGTACCGCTGCTCACACAATATATGACCGAGCGCGAGTCAATTTACATCTACTACCGTCATCGAGCCGAGCAACCGGTGCGTGTGAGAACGTTTATCGACTTCATGATCGCGCGCCTCGCAGACAACAGTGAATTCTGCCTCACGGCGTCTGAACTGCGCGCTGCACCGGGCGCGAAGCGATCGCGCTGAAAGCCGGCAGAATGCGGCACAGGCTTCCGCCGTCCACCGCGCTCACTAGCATTTCCATGGCTTCCAGTCGGTCCACTGCGCTCACTCAACGAGAATTTCGTCGCGGTATTGTAGAGGAAGTGGCCGGCAGAGGCTCGGATCCATCCGCATCGGATTCTGGAGATTCACCATGTATGCACAGGCTATCGCGCAATGCATCGAGGCAGTCCGGTCGATGGAGACATATCTGAACAAGGCCGAACGCTTTGCGAACGCGAAGAAGTTCGATGTCGCCGTCCTGCTGTCGACGCGACTCGCGCCCGACATGGGCGGATTGCTCTATCAGATACAAAGCGCCTGCGACTATCTGAAGGGCGGCGCCGCGTGGCTGTCGGGGCAGGAGCCTCCGCAACACGAAGACAACGAGCAAACGCTGGATGAAGCGCGTGCGCGCCTGCGCAATACGATCGACTTTGCCGTAAGCGTGACGGCCGCGCAATACGCCGATGCGGCCAGTCGGATCGTGAAAGTATCGTGGGTGCCCGGCAAGCTGACCGGAGAAAACTACTTGCTACAGATCGTGATTCCGAACATTTACTTTCATGTTTCGATGGCTTACGCCATCCTGCGAGCGAATGGCGTCGACCTCGTAAAGAAGGACTTCATTGGGCCCGTCGATTCGTTCGACGCTTGATGGCTGGGCGACCGCGTGTGGAACAGAAGCGGACGTTGCTTAACATGGGTCAAACGGCCGTTCGGGGTCGAGTTCTGCCGACCGTGTTGGGCGGTAGCCGGCCAGAAGCGACGCTCGCTGGCTAGTGACATATGGCAGAAGCTCGATGCATTTCGGTCATTCGAAGCTATTTGATGTTGGTTAAGGGCCCGCAATAGTTGCGCTCCCTGCCACGAGCACGTTGCCCAGTGGTTCATTCCATTTCGATGAAAAAGACCTATAACCAATACTGAAGCCACTTTGCATCGGCCTTTATGGAGAAAAGACGTGTCCAATCGGTTTATTGCACTGAAGTGCACGCTCTCGTGGCATGAGTCGTCAGAAGGCATTAAGCTCAATGGCGATGGGACTTGGCACGAGGCATCGCCCAACAAATGGTTGCCCTACCCGAAGGGTAAATGGACACAGGACTTCAACAAGGGGGTCATGGTTCGCGGTGATGACAACACGAACGTTCTCTTTCTCGTTGGTTTCATTTTTTCCACCGCGGCTGAGCATCAACACGGACGGCTTCTGTGGGAGATTGACGGGGGAGGCGGTACCTGGACCGTTTTTAGCGTCATTTGATGAACGGTTGCATCTGCTGTCGGCTCGACCTACTCGGCCACGTGGCCTGGTGCCGCAGGAATCGCGTACTTTGTCGCGCCCCATCCTGCGTCGCAATCTTCGCTATGCCATATTTGACAAAGCCATCGGCGGTAATCAGATCAACACGTCCCCTTCGATGCGTGGGAAGGCAAGACGCCGGCATCTGGGCGCCCTTCATCTCAAAACGGCCATCGACCGTCGACGCCTGTCCTTGCAAGGCCACTCGCGGCACGGTGCTCTGCGCAACGTTGGATGACAGCAGGCGCTGTCGAGAAAAAGGGAGGTTTTTATTGCGCCACACACGCTGCCTTGGCACGCAAATATCCATAGCCAATTGACCGGTGGACATCTGAGAACAGCCAATACAGGCGCTTGTGCCGGATGACGGAAACGGGTCGATCTGCGTCGGTCGCGCGTCACAGAGCGGCGGCCGGCCGCGTTCGGCCATCATGAGCCATCCGCCGGAAGCGCCGGCCGGACATTCGAACGGCTAAAGCAATCGGAAAGCGGACATCGCCGCACGCGTCAGCCTGCTGAATTAGCGCGCCGGTTGCCCTGCAAGGATATGGACGGTTCGCAAGTATCGCGCCTAGGCGCGATACTATGCAGGCGATCGGCGCATAACGGGGCTGTCGATGCCGCATATAAGGAAAATCAACATGGCAGAGAAATTGCAAGAATGTCTGGTGGAGTCTGACGGCGCGCATTTTTACCGGGGCGACCTCCATATCCACTCCTATCCCGCGTCCCACGATGTCACTGACAAGGCCATGACGCCTCAGGCCATCGTTGATACGGCGGTGCAGGAGAACCTGCGGATCATCGCGATTGCCGACCACAACGAGATCGGGAATGTCCAGGCAGCGGTGACGGCAGGGAACGCCGTTGGCGTTCTCGTTATTCCTGCCGTCGAGCTATCCACACCCGAAGGACATTTGCTCTGTTATTTCCCTTCAGTGGCAGCGCTAACCCAGTTTCACGGCCGCCTTGACCTCGCCGATCGCGGTCTTCCCAACAGTCGCTGCCGTAATTCGATGCACGCATGTCTTGATATAGCGCGGGGCTTGGGCGGTTTTTGTGTTCTCGCTCACGTTGACGGCGGTAACGGGTTGGAAACTAACTATCCTGGTGGCTCACCCCACAAGACGGACATCATCTGTCACGACGCCTTGCTCGGGATCGAACTCAGCAGCGCGGCGTCACCGGTGCGATATGCGCCGGATGACCCTGATCAGGTGCGTGCGAATATTGGCCGGCAGCGAATCGAACGGCTGGGTCTGGGCGAGCGCCAGTATCTGGCGCGCATCCTTAGTTCCGACTCTCACACGGTGAACGCCCTTGGCCGCAACGCCAGTCAGGATCGCAAGCTCACCCGCTACAAGATGGCGACCCCTTCGTTTGATGGTTTGCGCCATGCGCTGGAAGAGGGGGACTCCCGTATTCGCCTGGAAGATGAGGTACCTGCCGCGACGCCGTTCATTCTGGGGATGAAGATCGGTGGCGGCTTTCTGACAGGGCAGACCATTCATTTCAGCCGTAACCTGAACTGCATTATTGGCGGTCGTGGAACCGGGAAATCCACGACGTTTGAGGCCGTGCGCTGCCTGACGGGCACCGAATCCGGTGCAGAGGTCGTCGATTCAGAGGTATGGCCACATCAGTTGCACCTGTTCTGGCAGGACGAGGCCGGCCAGCAGCACTCGTTGTCGAGAGCAATTGGCGGAAGTTTGACAAACCTCGATGATCCACTAGATGGGCCGATCGAATTCGGACTCGACTGTTTTGGACAGGGCGAAGCGGCCCGCGTTCGCGAGCAGGCGAAGGGTGATCCGCTCGCGCTTATGAAGTACCTTGATACCTTTACAGGAGTTCACGACGCGATCGGGGAGGAGCATCTGATCCGGGACGACCTAGAGGCGCAGCGTAACAAGATTGTCGAGGCAGAGAAGAACGTCGCAGCCATCCCGCAGACGCAGCGTTCATTGACCGTGGTGCAGCAGCAGTTGAAATTGTTCGAGGCCGCAAAGGGCGCTGAAGTGATCAAGCTGCAGCGCAGCCTGGCAATCGAAAAGGCAAAGCGGGAACAACTGAAGGAGAAACTGGGAGATCTGAAGGAATTGGTCGAGGATGCGTCGCTCACCGAGACAGGAGCAGCCCTTCGGTCGATTGTCGATGCCGGTGACGTCGTCACAGGACGTAACGAGGCGGCGGAGATCGTCTCAGCGCTGGACGAATTCGCTGCAGCGGTAAAGCAGGCGCAGGCCACTATCGCAGCAGCGTATACGAAACTCAACGCCACGACGACGTCATCGATTACCAGATGGATGACCAACGAACGTCCGATTCGCGAAGATATTGAGGCAAAGCGGGTCGCGCTGGAGGCGCAAGGCGTCAAGCTAGATATGTCGCATGTCACGAAGCTGACGGCAGAAGAAACGAAGCAGCAGAAACTGCTGACAAACCTCAAGACGTGGGAGCCGCACTTGAAGGCTCTGCGTAGCGAGCATGCGACTATTCTTGAGAAGCGGTGGCAGGCGCGCAAGACGGTTGCAGCACTGCGACAGGCCTATGCAATCAAGGCGTCGCGCGCGCTCGCGGAGGTGCTCTCGGACTTGCAGGTGAAATTGCAATACGTGGAAAGCGGATTTTCCGAAGAGGCGGTGGGCATCATCGCATCTGCGTTGAGCTGGCGAACGGTGAATCACTACAAGGCGCGTGTCATTGTCGAAAAGCTGACGGTGCCAGGACTGCTCGGCGCGATTGCGAAATCCCAAACTGCGCCACTGACGTCAATCAGAATCGAAGACGGTGTTCAGCCGTTTTCGAATGCTGATGCCAGAGAAATTCTGGAGAAGCTCAGCGAACCGTCTATTCGTGCGGCGCTTGAACAATGCCATGTCGACGATCTGCCGAGGTTGACCGTGACACGACGCGTCGGGGAGGGGGCGAACGTCCGATATGCGCAGCGCGATTTTTCCCAGCTCTCGCTTGGTCAGCAGCAATCGGTTTTGCTCGCACTGATCCTGTCGTCGGATAGCAAGCGCCCGCTGATCATCGATCAGCCGGAGGATAACCTGGACAGTGAATTCATCTTCCACACTTTTGTGCCA
This sequence comes from Burkholderia sp. RF2-non_BP3, assembly GCF_001522185.1. Lineage (NCBI taxonomy): Bacteria > Pseudomonadati > Pseudomonadota > Betaproteobacteria > Burkholderiales > Burkholderiaceae > Burkholderia > Burkholderia sp. RF2-non_BP3. The sequence continues at coordinate 41,526 of NZ_LOSU01000012.1, forward strand.
GTCCTTCGTCGCGCGAAAGAACGAAGGCAGGTCATCATCGTCACGCACAACGCGAATATTGCTGTCCTCGGCGATGCCGAACAATTGATTGTCTTTAAGAGCAACAGTGATCACAGCAAGATTGTGGCTCGTGGTTCGATCGACGATACCGATGCGCGGGATGCCGCATGCAAGATCCTGGAGGGGGCACGGGAGGCCTTTACCCGGCGTGCCAGGATCTATGGGATCAAGTGATAGCTTTTAGGGGCGTCGATGTGTTATGTCACGCCTGAGCGAGTTGCAACAGGGTGAACCGGGGACTGGGTCCGGTGATGAGAATACGTTACACATGCAGCGCGGGTTGAACGTCGGCGAGCAACGAACTGCCGGGTGCGGTCAGCAACTTTGGAACGGTACTTCTACCACCCGGAGTACAGCGCTGGAACGCATGGGTCGCCACGTCTGCGTTAGCGTAGACGTCCTTGAGATGCTGGAACAGGTCGAAGTATGATGGCGCCATAGCCGTCGGACGACGTTAGGCGATCCAGCGTTGTGAATATGATGCTATGCGGGGAAGGCGTATGCCAACACGTGAGGAAATGCAGGCCGCAGTTGCCAAAATTCAAGCATATTGTCGGGAATATTCGGGAAAACATCGAGCATTTTTTGATCGATTGCTCGATTCGCTCGATGACATCGAAAGAGTCACGGGAGAAGGACCTGAGAGTCGCCTGAACGCACAGTATCGCACGGCGATTTCAATGCTTATCGAATTGGCAGATCGGCCCAGCGCTGTCACTCTGAATCGCGCCCTTGCGCGTATTAATCAACGGGCGGGCTCTGAGTTCAAAGACGTTGTTCTCGTTGGTGGAGCGCGAGATGGGCAAGAGTTGTCCACATTGCTACGAAAACCAGCCAGACGCAACAAGCGGCAGAAAGAAATCATTGAGAAGCTGCGCGGCAGTTTGATGCCTGATCATAAAATATTCAGCCGTCGGGAAAGGGGATAGAGATGGCGAAACCCAGAAAGGGCGCGAGTAAAACCCAAAAAGCACCGCCCGAAATGAATGAGATGGTTGAGGCGCTGCTGAGCATGGCAAGCAATGCCCCTAGCTATACCTTTGAAGACCAGGCCTCTGAGGCCAAGCTGTATGAAATAGTCGTTCTTGCTGAGGTACTGGACGCCTATCCAGGTTCAGTCAGCACCGTCAGCCCCGGAATGGTGGAGAAGTTCAAGCTCGCTGGAGCTCCCGCGAAAGCGAACAAGGGAAAATTCACATTTTTTGAGCTTAGTCGTGGGAATGCACCGGAGGGCGAAGTTTGGCTTTCGGTTGAAGTTTCGACACTGAGTTGCTACAGAGCCGGAGGTCCGGACGACGCTCTCTCAAGTCGACACGAGATTGATGTCGGTGTCTTCGTTCCACTACCAATGGACTCGTATCCGTCGTTTGAGGAACTGGTAGCAGGCTTCAGCTGTAAGCATATGAATGCCAGCAAAGCTCATATCCGCGAGCTACTTGGCCTGCGCCGCGAGACTGCGGTCCTAGGTGGTCCTATTCCGAGCCGCGCTCCATGGCTGGTGGCGGGCGGCCTGCCGGCGAATCCAGCATCGCCGCTGATCTTGATCTCTTCGGATGCTGGGGTGCTCGAGTACGCCCGCCCAATTGACGAACTGGGCGCATACGTTGACTACGTGTGCTTCAACTAAACCGAAGCAGCCGAATGGCCGTTAGCCTTCCAGAAACGGCCGTTGCCTTCGTGTGGGGCCGGGTGGCTCAAACGGGTCGATCACGGCCCTTGATGAAGTGACGGCGAAGCAATCTCACACCTGATCTGACGCTGACTGAGAGATCAGGTCTTGACTTACGCAAATGCTCGATTGATGCCGACATCACGAGGCTGGCCTCTATCAATGAAGCATTGCGTCAGGGGGCGCAACACTGCAGGCCGCAGTCTCGGGAAAGATTGTCTTCTTGCCCCGCAGAGGGACGTCTAACGCGGGGAGCCACAAACTGTTCGTCGCGGAAGCACGCACCAGAACAACGACTTACGATGGCCTAACAGTTAACAATATTCAGATGCATCGATCGAGATCGGCGGGCGAGCACGAGGGGCAAGAGCGCAACAACTTCGTCGCGGGAAGCTTGTCAGGACGTGCCTAACGATGGCTGAGGAAACCTTGCAGTGTGCGTATGCTCGTTATTCTCGCCCCTTGGTAGACGGCATAGCATTTGCGAGATTCAACCTAGAAGCAAGCCTTTGATTTTTAAGCGGTATTAGGGTGTTCTTCCTTCGGGGGTCAACTTTTCTGCGAATTTTATAGGAAAAGGTCACCTTTTCTGCCACTTCTTCAGGGGGAAATTCTCAGAAAAGGTGCCCAAGCCATTGATTCATCTGGACAGCAGAGGCCACCTTTTCTGCGAACCTACACAGGGAAGGTGGGTTTTTTTGCGGTATTCAGTCCTTCCACCAGCCGCGACCGGATACACGGCAATCTGCCTTTCGCAGCGACGGAAGTTCAATGCGTTGCCGACCACCCCGAGCGGACCACCGCGATATCGCGACTCCATCGTGACTTTGCGGTGACCGTGGACGCCGCCACGGGCCAGCCTCAAGCTCGATCTGGGTCCAGACCGCGCTGGCGCTGATGATGGGTTATGGCGACGGGAAGGCGAGCGCAGTGATCAACATGCCGCGACGCCGGGCACGGCGCGATGCAGATCGGAGAGCCAGACGATCAGCACGAACTGCAATTCTTCGAGAAAAGCCCGCGTGTAGGGAATGAGCTTCTGCTGCTCGCTGCTGCCACTCGTGCGCTCGAAGAAACGCGGCGCTTGCGCGGTCAGGACCGGAGCGGAATCCTGGAGTGCACGATCGATCCATCGGGACGTGTCGGCGTAGGGGGCCGCCGGCACGCCCTCGCGAAATTGTGCCGGATCTACGATTTCGGCAAAACAGTTGGCAGTGCAGAACGCTATGTTCCGATTTGCGTCGAGCAAGCGAGATAGACAGGCTGCCTGCGCATCGCCCGGCGCATCAAGGGGTCTTCAGACCGCGGTCGCTGCGTCGATCTTGCGAATGTCTTCCTCGTCGAGCCGCACGCGGATCGCCTCTCCGAGCAATGCGAGCTGCCCGAGCGACGTCGCACTCGCGATCGGTGCGGTGATCGTCGGCCGCGCGATCTGCCATGCGAGCGCGATCGCGGCCGGTTGCGTGCCGTGCTTCGCCGATACGTCGTCGAGCGCCGCGAGAATGCGCAGGCCGCGCGCATCGAGATAACGGGCGACGCGATCGCCGCGCACGCTTTTCTTCAGGTCGGCTTCGCTGCGGTACTTGCCCGACAGGAAGCCGCTCGCGAGCGCGTAGTAGTTGACGACGCCCAGTTTCAGGTCGCGCACGACCGGTTCGAGATCGCGCTCGTACTCGGCGCGGTCGATCAGGTTGTATTCCGGCTGGATCACCTGATACGCGGGCAGGCCGTTGCGCTTGCTGACGTCGGCGGCTTCGCGCAGGCGTGCGCCGCTGTAGTTCGACGCGCCGATGATGCGCACCTTGCCCGCGTCGATCAGCGTCTGGTAAGCGGAGAGCGTTTCGTCGAGCGGTGCCGTGTCGGCGAGATCGCGGTGCGAGAAATACAGGTCGATGTAGTCGGTCTGCAGGCGGCGCAGCGAATCGTCGGCGGCCTTCAGGACGTTGTCCTTCGTCAGGCCGGCGCGCGTCGCGAGCAGGCCGACCTTGGTCGCGATCACGACCTGATCGCGCTTGCCGGAACGCTTGAGCCACTTGCCGATGATCGTTTCCGATTCGCCGCCGCTGTTGCCGGGCGCCCAGGCCGAATAGACGTCGGCCGTGTCGATGAAGTTGATGCCGGTGTCGGCGAGCGCGTCGAGCAGTTCGAACGATGCGTTCTCGTCGACGGTCCAGCCGAAGACGTTGCCGCCGAAGGCGAGCGGGGAAACCTGGATGTCCGACGTGCCGAGGGTGCGTAGTGCCATGTTGCTCTCCGGAATCTGAGGGGTGACGGGATGAACGACAGGATTGGCCGGGATGAATGCGACGGGAAGGCGAACGGGCGGAGCGCTTTCGCCGTTGTCGCGGACACCGGAACATTCTCGCTGATCGAGCGGAATCGTGCAGCGGACGGCGGATTGTCCGTCCGGCAGATGGATGATCCGTGCGGCGGCGTTCGATCCGGAACTGAATCTTGAGGCGTCCGGAGGGAGGCAGGCGTATCGCACCACTTCGACGGAGCGGAACGAAAAACGGGCGGCAAAGTTGCCGCCCGCGATCGATCGGCGCCCCAATCCGTTACCGCAACTGCACGGCCGCCAGAAACAGCACCATGCTGCCGATCGCGCCATCCAGCACGCGCCACGCGACGGCCTTGCGGAACCACGGCGCAAGCAGCCGCGCGCCGTATCCGAGCCCGAGGAACCACACGACGCTGACCGCCATCGCGCCGATCGCGAACGCAAGCCGCGAGCCTTCCGGCTCGCGCGCGCCGGCCGTGCCGATCAGCAGGAACGTATCGAGATACACGTGCGGGTTGAGCCACGTGAACGCGAGCGTCATCAGCACGATCGCGACCGCGCTCTGCGGCGGCGGCGCGACGGCATCGCCGCGCACGTCGAGCGTTTCGTGTCCCGGCTTGAACGCGCGACGCAGCGCGTTGATGCCGAACCACGCGAGATATGCGAGGCCGACGTACAGCACGACGTGGACGAAGGTCGGATAGCGCTCGACGAGAACCGATGCGCCGCCGACGCCCGCGCCGATCAGGATCATGTCGGACAGCGCGCACAGCAGCACGATCTTGCCGACATGCGAGCGCATGATGCCTTGCCGGAGCACGAACGCGTTCTGCGCACCGATGGTCACGATGAGCGACCCGCACAGGGCGGCGCCGTGGGAAAAAGCGATCCAGTTCATGATGGGAAGTGATGGAGCAGTAGACGGGTGAATCGGTTGGCGCTAGTCTGCGGTCAGCCGGATCATAAGAGAAGCTAATTCATCTAATGCCGATTAAGGAAATCTAATGCTCGACTACGCATTGCTCGACGCTCTCGCGGCGGTGATCCGGTACGGCTCGTTCGAACGGGCGGCGAGGGAGCTGAACGTCACGCCATCGGCGGTATCGCAGCGCGTGAAACTGTTGGAGGAGCGCGTCGGCAGCGTGCTCGTCAAGCGCGGGCAGCCGTGCGTCGCGACGACGTCGGGCGCGTTGCTCTGCCGGCATACGGAGCGCGTGCAGTTGCTCGAGGCCGAACTGGGTGGCCGGATGCCGGCATTGCCTGGCCAGATCGCAAGCGCATGGCCGATGTTGCGCGTGGCCGTCAACGACGACAGCGTCGCGACCTGGTTCATCGATGCGGTCGGGCCGTTCTGCACCGAGCGCGAGACCTTGCTCGACCTCGTGATCGACGACCAGGACTACACGGCCGCGCGCATTCGCGACGGCAGCGTGCAGGGCGCGGTGACCGCGCAAGCCGAGCCGATCCAGGGATGCCGGTCGACGCGGCTGGGGCGCATCCGCTATCGCGCGGTGTGTTCGCCGGCGTTTTACGACCGCTATTTCGGCGCGGGCATCACGCGCGATGCGCTACGTCGTGCGCCGTGCGTGATGTTCAATCCGAAGGACGGTTTGCAGGCGCGCTTCATCCGGCGCGTGACGCGCGCGGATCTCGATCCGCCGCAACACTGGATCCCGCACGTCGCGGGCTACCTGCGTGCATGCGAAACGGGGCTGGGATGGGGAATGTGCCCGGACCGGATGGTCGATCGCCAACTGGCGGCGGGCGAACTGGTCGACATGTCGCGCGGGCGGACCGTCGATATCGACCTGTACTGGCAGAGCTGGCGTTTGTCGATCGGCTGGCTCGACGATTTCAGCGCGGCGCTGAAGGCGCGCGCCGCGCTGTTTCTCGACTGATCGAAGCGGGCGCGGCGGACGGTGGCGAGCGGCGGCGCGCAGGATACGCGCCGCGCGGGGTCAGACGTGGTGCAGGCCGTCGAAGTCGACGATCTGTACGAGGCGGCCGTGCATTTCGATCAGGCCGCGCTTCTGGAACTTCGACAGCGTGCGGCTGACCGTTTCGAGCGTCATGCCGAGGTAGCTGCCGATGTCTTCGCGCGTCATCCGCAGGTTGAATTCCGACGGCGAGTAGCCGCGCTTCAGGTAACGCGACGACACGTCGAGCAGGAACGCGGCGACGCGCTCTTCGGCGTTCAACGAGCCGAGCAGCATGGTTTGCGACGTTTCGCGCACGATCTGCTCGCTCATCAGCTTGTGCATGCGCAGCTGCATCGTGCCGGCTTCCGAGCACAGCGACTTGAGCGCGCTGTACGGAATCACGCAGACCGAGCTGTCTTCCAGCGCAACCGCGGTGCGCGGGTGCGTGTCGTCGCAGATGCCGTCGAGGCCGAGCGCTTCGCCGGCGAGGTGCAGGCCCGTGACCTGCTCGCGTCCGTCGTGGCGCGTGGCGACGGTTTTCAGCGAACCCGAGCGCACGGCGTACAGGTTGTCGAAGGTGTCGCCTTCGCGGAACAGCGCTTCGCCGCGCTTGACCGGGCGCGCCGCGCAGATGACTGATTCGAGGCGGCTGAGCGCTTCGGGTGCGAGGCCCTGCGGCATGCACAGGTGCCGCATTGCGCACGACGAGCAGTGCGGTGCCTGGCGGGGAGCCCAGTTGCCTGCATGGGACGAGGCGGCGGGACGTGTGGCGACGGGCGTCAACATGATCGTTTACTCCGGCATTGAATCGACCGAATCATTGTCCCACCGCAAGTTGCCGCTGTCGGGTGACAAAACGTCGCGACCGCGCGCACATGTCGCGGGCATCGCATCGGCTGCACGCATGCCGACGCCGACGCCGCTCAGCCTTCCTGATCGTCCGTATGCGCGGCGGCCGGGATCAGCAGCACGGGCAGCGTCGCATGCCGCACGCACTGTTCGGCGATGCTGCCGAGCACGAGGCGACGGAACCCGCGGCGGCCGTGCGTGCCGAGCACGAGGAGATCGGCGCCGAACGCTTTCGCACCGTCGAGGATCAGCGTCGACACGTCGTTGAGCGACGACGCCTCGCTCGTCACCGTCTCGCCCTTCACGCCGGCCGCCTGCATCAGCTTCTTGAATTCCGCCGCGAGCGCATTGCCTTGCGCGATGAGCTGGTCGCGCAGGACGGACGGATCGTAGCCCGGCACGTTGTAGTAGATCGCGGCGTTTTCGACGACGTAGAACGGTTGCAGTTCGGCGCCGTGCTCCTTCGCGAGCGCGAGGGCGGCATCGAACGCGTGGCGGGCCGTGTCGCTGCCGTCGATGGCAACCAGAATGCGCTTGTACATGGTGTCTCCAGGTGGCGGGTTGAACGGAAGTCGGCGGAACGGCCGAGCAGGCCGTGCGTCGCTGCGAGGCAGGGTAAACCAACGGCGGGGACTTTGCAGCGACGTGCCGGTCGTCGCGAGTGTGCATTGAATATCATCCGGACCGCGATCACGTGACTTCGATCAACGCCGATGCATCGACGTCGCGAAACCCGAGTGTCGAACGCGAACCCGGCGCCGATATCGATTCCAGCGCCGATTCGGAGGACCGGCGCGCGAACGCGCGCGTCGCTCCGCCGCCATCGGTCATCGGCCGCGCACCGACCCGCCAAACGAACGGTCGATTCAAACGCCGCGCGCGTCACCGCGGCACCGGCGTGATTTCGATCACCCGTTCCGGCCGGCGTCCATGGCCGGGCCAGTAAGCGCTGCCGTACATCCGGTGAACCGGGCCGTACAGCGCGTCGCCCGCGTGCGACGGCGCGTCGAACCCCTTCTCGATCACCATGTAGCCGGCACGCAGCGCGAACGCCGGATGATTGCCGCCCGGCCGGCTGTCGAAGCCGGCGAAGCCGTCGCCGGCTTCGGGCATCGCGTTGACGAGCGACGCGTTGCTGTGCGTGATCTGGTCGGGCGAGAAGGCGCGGCCGCTCGCGAGACGCGCGGCCTCGCGATTCTTGCCATCGGTGTCGACGGTGCTGTCGTGCGTGTCGTCGTTGTCGAGTTCGATGCTGCGCGGACGCGCGGCGCGGGCTGGAGCTGTCGTTTCCATCACGGCTCTCCTGGCGGCGAAGCGCTCCGGATCGAAGCAAATCCCGTTCCGGGCAAGACGGGAAAACGGCGCGCGGACGGTCGCCGCCGTCGTGCCGCGCGCGCTGATTTGTCATGATTTATTTCAGCTAGAAGACCCGTTTTCTACAGAGTATGATTCATTTCCTGCGAAGCGGCGACAGGGGAAGCGGTCTCGCCGCCTCTGCCCGCACCGGGGCGCCGCAGCACCCTTAAGACGGGTAGTGAACAACAAATCAAGGGACTAGAGGTGGCGGATTCATGCAAGCGACTACTGCCTTCACGCACCGCGGTTATCTGTTGAATTGCGCGCCCGCGCGCGCCAGCGACGGCTCGTTCAAACCCTACGTCGTGATCTCCCGATCGAGCGACGGGGAACTCGTCGCGAACCGTTTTTTTCCGACCGAGCTCCAGTTCAACGACGAAGGCGACGCGATCGCGCACGCGCGCGACTGGGCCGTGCGCTGGATCGATGCGAGCAGTATTACGATCTGACGCCGTCGCGCGACGGCGGCATCGGCCGTCCGGCCGATCCCCCGGCGCGCCGCTGCCGGACGAAAACGCGGTAATCTTCTGGAACCCGTCACTTTATTAGTGGCCGTGCGATCGAGCGCGGCCGCCTGCATTGGCATATGTCGACATCACCCGCCCGTCAGTGGGGCCTCGAAGAAATCGTTGCCGGCTTGCGCGAATCGCGCGAGGAACTTCATCGCACGCGACATCCGCGCGGCATCCGCGAGCTGCCGTCGCGCGACGCGATCTGCAAGATCGTCACCGGCCTGCGCGCGTCGATGTTTCCGACGCACTACGGCGCGCCGGATCTGACCGACGAAAGCGTCGACTACTACGTCGGCCACACGCTCGAAAGCACGCTGCGGATCCTGTCCGAACAGATCCGCCGCGCGCTGCCGTTCCTGCCCGAGCATGCGGACACGCCGTTCGCCGAACTCGACGAACGCGCGTTCGAGATCGCGCGCGAGTTCGGCCGGCAGTTGCCGGCGGTTCGCGCGCTGCTGGTCAGCGACATCCAGGCTGCCTACGCGGGCGATCCGGCCGCGCAGCACATCACCGAGATCCTGCTGTGCTACCCCGGCGTGCTCGCGATGATGCACCACCGGCTCGCGCATGCGCTGCACCAACTCGGTGTGCCGCTGCTCGCGCGTTTCATCAATGAAATCGCGCACTCGGCCACCGGCATCGACATTCACCCGGGCGCGCAGATCGGCCCGAGCTTCTTCATCGATCACGGCACCGGCGTCGTGATCGGCGAAACCGCGATCATCGGTGAGCGCGTGCGCGTGTACCAGGCCGTCACGCTCGGCGCGAAGAGCTTCCCGGCCGATGGCGACGGCGCGCTGGTGAAGGGCAATGCGCGGCATCCGATCGTCGAGGACGACGTGGTGATCTACGCGGGCGCGACGATTCTGGGCCGCGTGACGATCGGGCGCGGTTCGGTGATCGGCGGCAACGTGTGGCTCACGCACAGCGTGCCGCCCGGCACGAGCGTCGCGCAGGGCAAGGTCCGCGAAGGCGGCAGCGCCGAGAAGCCGTAACGCGGCGCGCGAACGGCGGAACGGTCGTTCGCGCAGCGTAGATGAAGGCGTGTGCCGATGCATGCACGCCGGCGTGCGAACGGCGCACACGGCTGCCGTCGACCAAGCCCTTCGTCAGTGCTTGCCGGCCGGCGAGCGATGCTTGTACAGCACGTCCTGGTCGACGCGGATCAGGTTCTGCCCCGCATCGACGACGAAATCCACGCCGTTGTACGCACTGCCCGTCAGCAGCAGGATCGCGCCCGCGACGTCGTCGGGGCCGGCGATGCGCGCGAGCGGCGTCGATGCGCGGCTCGCGTGTTCGAAGTCGGCCTGCGTCTGGTCGTCGCTCGGCAGCATCAGCCCGGGGAACACCGCGTTCACGCGCAGCACCGGCGACGACGACAGCGCGAGCATCTGCGTGAGGTTGCCGAGCGCGGCCTTCGCGACCGTGTAGCTGAAATGGTCGCGGTGGAAGTTTTCCTTGATCTTCTGGTCGACCACGTTGACGACGACGCCCTGCGTGCCGGCCGCGCGGGCCCGTTCGTAGAATGCGCGCGTGAGCAGGATCGGCGCGCGGCAGTTGACGGCCCATGCCTGGTCGAACGCCGCGAGGTCGAAGCTCGGGAAATGGTCCTGCCAGAACACCGACGCGTTGTTGACCAGCACGTCGAGGCGGCCGAAGCGCGCATATACCTGGTCGATCAGCGTGGTGATCTGCGCGGCATCCGACAGGTCGGCCTGCAGCGCGACCGAATCGTGCCCGCGTTCGGCGATCGCGCGGGCCGCCGCCTGAGCGGCATCGGCGGAGCGGTCGTAATGGACCGCGGTGCGATAACCGTGCGCGGCGAAATACTCGGCGAACGCGCGCCCGGCCCGGCGCGCGGCGCCGGTCACGAGCACGACCGGCGCGTTTGCCGCTTGCTTCGTGGACTGCATTACGTATTCGTCAGGTTGACTGAAGAAGGATTCGCGACGATCGACAGGAATTCGCGCCGCGTCGACGGATCGGTGCGGAACGTGCCGAGCATGCGCGACGTGACCATCTCGACGCCCGGCTTGTGCACGCCGCGCGTCGAGATGCACTGATGCGCGGCTTCGAGGATCACGCCGACGCCCTTCGGCTGCAGCACGTCGAACAGCGTGTCGGCGATCTGCACGGTCATCTTTTCCTGGATCTGCAGGCGCTTCGCGAACGCGTCGACGAGGCGCGCGAGCTTCGAGATGCCGACGACGCGATGGTTCGGCAGATACGCGACGTGCGCGCGGCCGATGATCGGCACCATGTGGTGCTCGCAATAGCTCTCGAAGCGGATGTCCTTCAGCACGATCATTTCGTCGTAGCCGTCGACTTCGCTGAACGTGCGCGCGAGGATGTCGCGCGGCTCCAGCGCGTAGCCGGCGAAGAACTCTTCATAGGCGCGCACGACGCGCGCCGGCGTGTCGAGCAGGCCTTCGCGGGCGGGATCGTCGCCGGCCCAGCGCAGCAGCACGCGAACGGCATCCTCGGCTTCTTCCCGGCTCGGCCGGGATGCGGCCGGCTCGGGCCGCGCGGATTTTTTACCCATCTAGTCGCTCCATCGAATGCGGCCGCCTGCGGCGGCGCGGATATCCGGACATTGTTTCATGCTTTCGCGGGTCGTGCGTGCGGCCTGCCGCACACCCCGCGTCACTTCGGCCATTCGTCCTGCTCGTCGTTGAACAGCGACGCGACGACGCCGCGCAGCCACGCGGTGCGCGGATCGTTGTGGAACTTGCGATGCCAGTGCTGCTTCAGGTCGAAGCGCGGCAGCGGCAACGGCGGCTCGACCGGCACGATGAACGCATGCTCGGCCGCATACGCATAGCCGATCGCATGCGGCACCGTCGCGATCAGATCGGTGCGACTCAGGATGAACGGCAGGCTCATGAAGTGCGGCGTCTCGAGCACCGCACGGCGGTGCATGCGCTGCTTCGCGAGGTATTTCTCGAGCACCTCCTGGCTGCGCCCCTCGGCGCGCACCACCGCATGCCCGCACGCGAGAAATTGCTCGGCCGTGAACGGGCGCGCCTGTTCGAGCGGATGGCCGCGCCGCATCAGGCAGACGAACCGGTGCGTGAACAGACGCTGCTGGAAGAAGTTGTTGCCGTCGAGATCGGGGAAGTAGCCGACCGCGAGATCGATCGAGCCGGCTTCGAGGCCGCGGCCGACTTCGTCGTGCCCGAGCGAGACCGAGCGCAGGTTCGCGTGCGGCGCGCGCGTCGCGAACGCCTGCAGCAGCTTCGGCAGGAACACGATCTCGCCGACGTCCGACAGCGCGATCGAGAACGTATGCGTGCTCGCCGCCGGATCGAAGTCGTGCGGTGCGACGAGGCCGCGCTCGATCTGCGCGAGCGCATCGCGTGCGGCCGGCAGCAGCGCGAGCGCGCGCGGCGTCGGCTCCATTCCGCGCGACGTGCGCACGAACAACGGATCGCCGAAATACTCGCGCAGGCGGCCGAGCGCGGTGCTCACGCGCGGCTGGCTCACGCCGAGCAGGTCGCCGGCGCGGCTGACGTTGCGCGTGTCGTCGAGCGCGACGAGGTAGGGAATCAGGTTCAGATCGAGCGTATCCATCGTGAGGCCGGTATCCGGGAAGCGTATACAACTTATCTCCAAAATCGCGTTGCCGCATAGTCGGGAAAGCGCTCAAATGGGTTCCATTATTCGAACCAATGTTCAGGAGACGAACAATGCGCACCCAGGTCGCCATCATCGGCGCCGGTCCGTCCGGCCTTTTGCTTTCCCATCTGCTGCGCCTGCAAGGCGTCGATTCCATCCTCGTCGAAGCGCGCTCGCGCGAATACTGCGAGAACCGCATCCGCGCCGGCGTGCTGGAGCAGGGCACCGTCGACACGCTGAACGAAGCCGGCCTCGGCGAGCGGATGCGCCGCGAAGGGCTCGAACATCACGGCATCGAGCTGCTGTTCTCCGGCCAGCGCCATCGCATCGACCTGAGCGCGCTCACCGGCGGGCGTGCGATCACCGTCTATAGCCAGCACGAAGTCGTGCGCGACCTGATCGCGGCCGGCGACGCGCATGGGCACCAGATGCACTTCGAAGTCAGCGATGTCGCGCTGCACGATATCGAAAGCGAGCACCCGTTCGTCACGTTCAAGCACGCGGACGGCCGCGCGGATCGCATCGACTGCGACTACATCGCCGGCTGCGACGGCTTCCACGGCATCGCGCGGCAGACCATTCCCGCCGAGCGGCTGAACACGTTCGAGCGCGTCTACCCGTTCGCATGGCTCGGCATCCTCGCCGACGCGGCGCCGTCGCTCGACGAGCTCGTCTACGCGCATCACGACAACGGCTTCGCACTGTTCTCGATGCGCTCGCCGACGGTCACGCGCCTCTACCTGCAATGCAAGCCCGACGAAGACCTCGCCGAATGGTCCGACGCGCGGATCTGGGACGAACTGCACACGCGCTTCTCGAACGACACCGGCTGGACGCCGACCGAGGGCCGGATCACGCAGAAGAGCGTGACGCCGATGCGCAGCTTCGTGTCGGAGACGATGCAGCACGGCCGCCTGTTCCTCGCGGGCGACGCCGCGCACATCGTGCCGCCGACCGGCGCGAAGGGGATGAACCTCGCGGTGGCCGACGTCCGCGCGCTGTCCCGCGCGCTCGGAGCGCGCTACCGCAACGGCGACGCGACGCCGCTCGAGCGCTATTCGGCGACCTGTCTCGAACGCGTGTGGCGCGCCGAGCATTTCTCGTACTTCATGACGAACATGTTGCACTCGTCGCCGGAGGACTCGCCGTTCGTCAATCGCCTGAAGTTTGCCGAGCTGAAGTACGTGACGCGCTCGCGGGCCGCCGCGCAGTCGCTCGCCGAAAACTACGTCGGCCTGCCGTTCGACGACCAGACACCCCCCGAGGGATCCCGCCTTGACAACGCGCTGTGCACGACTCTATGATCGGCGCATCGTTCGCTAATCGAATCTAGGTTCGAATGACGAACAAATGCCGAAGGTCGACGACGGCCTTCGACGCGGCACGCGACACGCGCGTGCCCCCTCGACAGGCCGCGCATCGTGCCGCGGGTTCGTATCAGGAAGAGACATGGTCAACAAGATTTTCGAATCGCTTCAATCGGCGGTCGCGGACGTTCACGACGGCGCGACCATCATGATCGGCGGTTTCGGCACGGCAGGCATGCCGTCCGAGCTGATCGACGCGCTGATCGAGCAGGGCGCGCGCGGCCTGACGATCGTCAACAACAACGCGGGCAACGGCGAGACGGGCCTCGCGGCGTTGCTCAAGGCGAAGCGGGTGCGCAAGATCATCTGCTCGTTCCCGCGCCAGAGCGACTCGCAGGTGTTCGACGCGCTGTACCGCGCGGGCGAGATCGAGCTGGAGCTCGTGCCGCAGGGCAACCTGGCGGAGCGGATCCGCGCGGCGGGCGCCGGCATCGGCGGCTTCTTCACGCCGACGGGCTTCGGCACGAAGCTGGCCGAAGGTAAGGAAACGCGCGTGATCGACGGCAAGTCGTATGTGTTCGAGACGCCGATCCACGCCGATTTCGCGCTGGTGAAGGCATACAAGGGCGATCGCTGGGGCAACCTCGTGTACCGCAAGACCGCGCGCAACTTCGGGCCGATCATGGCCAGCGCCGCGAAGGTCGCGATCGTGCAGGTGTCGGAAGTCGTGCCGCTCGGCGGGTTGAATCCGGAACACATCGTGACGCCGGGCATTTTCGTGCAGCGTGTCGTCGAAGTGCCGCAGGCCGCGCATGCGGCCGAGCTGGCCGCCGAACGTGCATCGCAAGCCGCCTGACAGCAGAGGAGACCCGACATGAAACGACTGACCCGCGACGAAATGGCCAAGCGCGTCGCCCAGGACATCCCCGAAGGCGCGTACGTGAACCTCGGCATCGGCGTGCCGACGCTGGTGGCGAACCATCTCGACCCGAGCAAGGAAATCTTCCTGCACAGCGAGAACGGCCTGCTCGGCATGGGCCCGGCGCCGGCGCCCGGCGAGGAAGACGACGAGCTGATCAACGCCGGCAAGCAGCACGTGACGCTGCTCACCGGCGGCGCGTATTTCCACCACTCGGATTCGTTCGCGATGATGCGCGGCGGCCACCTCGACTACTGCGTGCTCGGCGCGTTCCAGGTGTCGGCGAACGGCGACCTCGCGAACTGGCATACGGGCGCGCCCGACGCGATTCCGGCCGTCGGCGGCGCGATGGACCTCGCGATCGGCGCGAAGCAGGTATTCGTGATGATGGAACATCTGACGAAGCAGGGCGAAAGCAAAATCGTCGCGCAGTGCTCGTATCCGGTCACCGGCGTGCAGTGCGTGAGCCGTATCTATACCGATCTCGCCGTGCTCGACGTGACGGCGGACGGCCTCGCGGTGAGCGAGATCTTCACCGACCTGTCGTTCGACGAACTGCAGAAGCTGACCGGCGTGCCGCTGATCGACGCGACGCGCAAGGCCGCGGCCTGAACGGCAAGCGTGCCGGCGCGCGCGATCGCGCGCACGCCGGCACGCTTGGGTAGACAATAGGCGCACGCCGTTTCCCCAATCTGATGCCATGCTCGAAGACAGCGCCCGCCTGACCTCCCTCATTTGCGGCACCGAGCCGCTCAACCGGATCTGGTCGCCGCGCGCGACGATCCAGCGGATGCTCGACGTCGAGGCCGCGCTCGCGCGTGCGCTCGCCGCGCGGCAAGTGATTCCCGCCGCCGCGGTCGCGCCGATCGAACGCGCGTGCGACGCCGGCCGGCTCGACGCCGACGCGCTCGCGCACGGCGCGGCGCTCGGCGGCAATCTCGCGATTCCGCTCGTCAAGCAGCTCACCGCCCAGGTAAAAGCCGACGACCCCGAGGCCGCGAAGTTCGTGCACTGGGGCGCGACGAGCCAGGACATCATCGATACCGCGACCGTGCTGCAACTGCGCGACACGCTCGACGTGCTCGAGCCGCTGCTCGACGAAGCGTGCGCGTCGCTCGCGACGCTCGCGCGCACGCATCGCGCGACGCCGATGATCGGCCGCACGTGGCTGCAGCAGGCGCTGCCGATCACGCTCGGCCTGAAATTCGCGCAATGGCTCGACGCGCTGCTGCGCCATCGCGCGCGCCTCGCCGAATTGCGCGAGCGCGCGCTGGTGCTGCAGTTCGGCGGCGCCGCCGGCACGCTGGCGAGCCTGCGCGAGCAGGCGGCCGGCGTGAGCGCCGCGCTCGCGGCCGACCTGAAGCTTGCGCTGCCGGCCGTGCCGTGGCATACGCAGCGCGACCGCATCGCGGAAGCCGCGTCGTGCTTCGGGATGCTGACCGGCACCCTCGGCAAGATCGCGCGCGACGTGTCGCTGCAGATGCAGACCGAAGTGGGCGAGCTTGGCGAACCGGCGGCTGCCGGCAAGGGCGGCTCGTCGACGATGCCGCACAAGCGCAACCCCGTCGGCTGCGCGGCCGTGCTGACCGCCGCGGTGCGCGCGCCGAACCTCGTCGCGACCGTGTTTGCCGGGATGGTCCAGGAGCACGAGCGCGCGCTCGGCGGCTGGCAGGCCGAATGGGATGCGCTGCCCGATCTCGCGCGTCTGACCGGCGGCGCGCTCGCGCAGATCGCGCAGATCGTCGCGGGCCTCGACGTGAACACCGAACGCCTCGCCGCGAACCTCGACCTGACGCACGGGCTGATTCTCGGCGAAGCCGTGATGCTCGCGCTTGGCGACCGGATCGGCCGGCTCGATGCGCATCATGTCGTCGAGCATGCGTCGAAGGAAGCCGTGCGCACCGGCGCGACGCTGTTCGACGTGCTCGCCGCCGATCCGACCGTATCCGCCCATCTGTCGCGCGACGCGCTCGCGCGGCTGCTCGATCCCGCACATTATGTCGGCGAGGCGCAGGCCTACGTCGACGCCGTGCTCGCGCTGCACGCGGGCACGACACAACCAGGAGAACACTGATGCCTTTCGCCACTGTCAACGGCGTGAAACTGCATTACCGGATCGACCGTGCCGCGCGCGACGACGCGCCGTGGCTCGTCTTCTCGAACTCGCTCGGCGCCGACCTGCAGATGTGGGCACCGCAGATTCGCCCGCTCACGCAGCACTTCAACATCCTGCGCTACGACACGCGCGGCCATGGCCATTCCGAAGCACCGGCCGGCTCGTACACGATCGACCAGCTCGCGGGCGACGTGATCGGCCTGCTCGACCACGTCGGCATCGATCGCGCGTGCTTCTGCGGGATTTCGATGGGCGGCCTGACCGGCGCCGCGCTCGCCGCGCGCTTCCCGTCGCGCATCGTGCGCGCCGTGCTGTCGAACACCGCCGCGAAGATCGGCTCGCCCGAAGTGTGGGCGCCGCGCGCGCAAAAGGCGCGTGCGGAAGGGATGGCCGCACTGGCCGACGCCGTGCTGCCGCGCTGGTTCACCGACGCGTTCGTCGATCGCGAGCCGCGCCTGTTCGACGCGATCCGCGACACGTTCGTGCATACCGACAAGGACGGTTACGCGGCGAACTGCGACGCGCTGAACGCGGCCGACCTGCGCGAGGAAGTGAAGGGCATCGCGCTGCCGGTGCTCGTCGTGACCGGCGCGAAGGACATGTCGACGCCGCCCGACCAGGGTCGTGCGCTGGCCGCCGCGATTCCCGGCGCGCGTCACGTCGAATTCGACGCCGCGCATATTTCGAACATCGAGTGCACCGACGGTTTCAACCGCGCGCTGCTCGACTTCCTGACCGCGTGAGGCACCGACGATGGACGACCAGCAACGTTACGAAGCGGGGATGAAGGTGCGGCGCGCGGTGCTCGGCGACGCGCACGTCGACCGCTCGATCCAGAACCGCACCGAAGTGACCGACGAATTCCAGAACCTGATCACACGCTATGCGTGGGGCGAGATCTGGACGCGCGACGGCCTGCCGCGCCATACGCGCAGCCTGCTGACCATCGCGATGATGGTCGCGCTGAACCGCGGCGAGGAGCTCGCGCTGCACCTGCGCGCCGCGCGCAACAACGGCGTGACGCGCGACGAGATCAAGGAAGTGCTGCTGCAGACCGCGATCTACTGCGGCGTGCCGGCCGCGAACTCCGCGTTCCATCTCGCGGACAAGATCTTCAAGGAACAGGATGCGGCTGAATAACACGGCCGGCTCGCGCCGGACGTGACCCGATCGCGATGCCTGCCGCTGCCGGCAGGTGTCGACGACGCATGACGCGCCGGCGGCGAATCGGCGCGCAAACAAGGAAAGACGCGGCCATCAGGTCGCGTTGTTTACATAGGAGACTCGCGATGAATCGCGCACCCGTGGTCGATGTCCAGACCTTCATCAACGAGCAGCCGTTCGGCGGCTTCCAGTGGCTCGTATTCCTGATGTGTTTCGTGATCGTGCTGCTCGACGGCTTCGATACGGCCGCGATCGGCTTCATCGCGCCGTCGCTGCTCGGCGAATGGAACCTCACCAAACCCGATCTTGCACCCGTGCTGAGCGCCGCGCTGTTCGGCCTTGCATGCGGCGCGCTCGTGTCGGGCCCGCTGTCCGATCGCCTCGGGCGCCGTTCGCTGCTGCTCGGCTCGGTGTTCCTGTTCGGCGCCGCGTGTTTCGCGTCCGCGTTCTCGACGACCATCGGGCACCTGACGGTGCTGCGCTTCGTCACCGGCGTCGGCCTCGGTGCCGCGATGCCGAACGCGGTCACGATGATGGGCGAGTTCTGCCCGGACAAACGCCGCGCGACCGTGATCAACCTGATGTTTTGCGGCTTCCCGTTGGGCGCCGCGTTCGGCGGCTTTCTCGCCGCGTGGATGATCCCGCATTTCGGTTGGCGCAGCGTGCTGATGCTCGGCGGCGTGACGCCGCTGCTGCTCGGCGTGCTGTTGCTGCTGAAGATGCCCGAATCGGTGCGTTTCATGGTCGCGCAAGGCCAGAGCATCGACCGGATCCGCGCGACGCTTTCGCGGATCTCGCGCGACGCGCTGAACGCCGGCTCGTTCGCGATGACCGAATCCGCGCCGCAGACGGGCAGCAAGGGGATCGGCGTCGTGCTGTCGCGCTCGTACGTCGTCGGCTCGGTGATGCTGTGGCTCGCGTACTTCATGGGCCTCGTGATCTTCTACGCGTCGATCAACTGGATGCCGATCCTGCTGAAGGATGCCGGCCTCACGCCGAAGAGCGCGACGCTGATTTCCGCGCTGTTCCCGCTCGGCGGCGTCGGCGCGGTGCTGTGCGGCGTGTTGATGGACCGTTTCAATGCGAATCGCGTGATCGCAGTGTGCTACGCGCTGACCGCGATCAGCGTGTATGCGATCGGGCAGGCGGCCGGGAACGTGGGGCTGCTCGTGCTGGTCGTGTTCATCGCCGGCGTGCTGATGAACACCGCGCAATCGTCGATGCCGGCGCTTGCCGCCGCGTTCTATCCGACCGAAGGGCGCGGCACGGGCGTGGCGTGGATGCTCGGTGTCGGCCGCTTCGGCGGGATCGCCGGGTCGTTCCTCGTCGCCGAACTGACGCGCCGGCACTTCTCGTTCGCGGGCGTGTTCGCGACGATCGCGGTCGCGGGCTTGCTTGCGTGCCTTGCGTTGCTGATCAAGCAGATGGCGCGACCGCACGGCGTCGCGCAACCGGGCGGCAAGATCGAGTCGCTCGGGCATTGAGCGTGATCGGGGCCGGGGCGATGCGCCGGCCTTTTGCGTGTTGCGATAGGTCGTGAGCCGGCCGACTCGCAACGACGGACCGGGCCGCTTTGGCGGCCCGTCGACTTTACGGCCGTCGCGCCGCTACTCTTCCGCGTCGTGTTCCTTGACGAAGTTGCGCAGATACGCGCGCAGCGCGGCCTCCTGGCTGCGATGATCGGCATGGTTCGCGGCGCCCATCTCTTCTTCCTCGCCGAACAGCGTGGGCGGCGCGCAGTACGTGCCCACCTCGATGTTTTCGCGCAGCACCCGGATCTCGTGCGTGAGCGGGTGGTACTCGGCGGTCCAGTGCATGCCCTCGATGTGCTCGCCGGCTTTCAGCATTGGCTTCATCGGCAATCTCCATGCAGAGCAGCGGTGCAGCCGGCGAAGCGGCTGCACGCGCCCTTACCAAAAGGGTACGCCTGCGTGGCGTGAAGCTCAACGGGGGCGCTTGTGAGCGCTTACTGCGGGAGCAGATGCGCGACGAGAGGATACAGCGACAGGATCAGCAACACGGCCATCGTCACGTTGAAGATGCGCAGCGCGCGGCGGTTCGACAGGAAGCGGCGCAGGCCCTGGCCGAACGCGGCCCACAGGCTGATGCACGGAAAGCCGATCAGGATGAACACGACGGCCATCCACGCGGCGTTCATCCCGTAGTCGGCGGACAGGCGGATCGTCGTCGCGGCGGTCAGCACCATCATCCATGCCTTCGGATTGACCCACTGGAACGCGGCGGCTTCGAGGAACGTCATCGGCCGCGGCTTGGCGCCCTGCGCCTTCACTTCGCCCGATGTGCCGATGCGCCATGCGAGGTACAGCAGGTACGCGACGCTCGCGATTTCCAGGACCGTATACAGCACCGGCACGCGCCGGAACGCCTCGCCGAGACCGAAGCCGACGCACAGCATCAGGATCGCGACGCCGATGCTGATGCCGAACAGATGCGGCATCGTGCGACGGAAACCGAAATTGACGCCGGAGGCGAGCAGCATCGTATTGTTCGGGCCGGGCGTGATCGACGTGACGAGCGCGAACAGCATGCCGGCGGGCAATGCGCTGACGGTGAGGAAGTCCATCGCGGATTCTCCATTCGTGTTCGGGACTGGGATGGAGCCAGTGTAGCGACGGTTTTCTGTACAGTACCGGTACAGTTTGATGGATGGATGCCGGTACGGGGAGGGGCGACTGGAGCGGAATCGTTGTTGACACTCAGAAAAGATGTCCGCAATCTCAATTTATTTTTGAATAAAAGACGGCGTCCCACGCGTTGGGGACGAGATCTGACTCGCTCTGCGAGAATCTGCGGATCAATATTTGGCAGTGCGGGATTTTGACGCAATGTTAGATCGACATCATCGTGTTGTTGTTGCCGCACTGAGGGCACTCAACTGCCACTTCACTTCGAACGCTTATTGGCAGAGGCAGGAGCGGGGGAGCGCGAACGGCAAACGCTAAGCTACGCAAGACGTAACTCTGCCAAGCCTCCTCCAACTGCGTTCGTCTTAAGTGGCATGCCTGCGATAACATGAGCCACATATTGGCCATCCCGCCGACTGAGCTGGAAATCTTGCTTAGCGCGCCAATGCGGTTCGAGGAGCATCTCGTGCGGCATCGTGATAGTTAGGCAGCGACCACGGATTGCGAAGGGGCGTGTTATTCATCACGATTGAGGACGAATCCGGTCGAACGAACGTCATTCTCTAGCCCGCGCTGCTGGAAAAGTACCGCCGCGAAGCTCTCGGCGCATCGCTGCTGGCCGTATAGGTCTTTGGCAGGCCGAAGGTAAGGTCTGGCGCCTCGTGGCGAAGCATCTTGCCGACCGCAGCGACCTACTTGGCGGGTTGCGCGTCGAATCGCACGACTTTCAATAACCCGTTGTAAATCACTTTATTTTATATAGATACAAACTCAAGGCGCCTTCGCCGTCTCTATAAAGTAAAAATCTGATATGGGCGATCGCTTATGTGATTTACCATTTATACCAAAGCATCGGATCCACAAAAAAAGCGCTTACTTGAACTCACCCAACGCTGAGCTACCGCATCGAGAGGGCCAAACCAGTGTGGCATGACAACGAAACTACCGTTGACTATTTGAACTTCGGCATCGTAGCGGATGCTTGCGCGAAGTTGCTTCAACAGACCAGCGGCGAGCCGATTTCTGTCGGGATATCCGGCGGATGGGGCGCCGGCAAGAGCTCGCTGGTGAAGATGGTGGGAGAACGTCTCGAAGGACTCAACAAGCCTGGTGATAACAGCTACGTTTTTGTCACGTTTAACCCTTGGCTTTATCAAGACTTCGATAGCGCCCGCAGCGCTCTGTTGCAGTTAGTTGGTGACAAAATTCTCGAGGAAGCCAGCGACCGAGAAGGGCTGCGCGACAAGGCTGTACGCCTTCTGAAGCGCATAAACGTGCTACGCGTCGTACAACTTGGTGGCGAGGCCGCCGCTACCTATCTGACCGGCGTTCCTATCGGGACGATTGGCAGAGCCATGAAAAGATTCGGCTTACTCGATAGTGATAAGAGTGACGAGGGCGATAAAAAGGAAGACAAGAAGGATGATGGACTTCTCAAGAAAGCGGAGCCGCTTTCTCTGCCGAACGAGATACATGAGTTTCGTTTGGCGCTCGAAGCCTTGTTGGAAGAGCTGAAAATCACGCTAGTGGTATTCGTGGATGACCTTGACCGGTGCCTGCCCAAGACAGCTATTTCCACGCTCGAATCCATCCGACTTTTACTATTTATCAAGCGGACTGCGTTCGTTATCGCGGCCGACAACGATTTCATCAAGGGCGCAGTTCGCATTCATTTTGCCGGAACGGAAATCAAGGACGAGGTCGCGACGAACTACTTCGACAAACTGATTCAGGTTCCTCTTCATGTGCCACGGCTCGGCGTGAACGAAGCGAAAGCATACATGGCACTCTTGCTGCTGCAGAGGGAGTGTCAGGACGAAAAGTTTGCAGAGGATAAATTCGCAGCCGCCAAAGACGCTGTGTCCAAAAGACTAAGAGACGCGTGGCGCGGGGATTCCGTCACACTCGACTTTTTGGAGGCGCAAGCTGCCGGCAACCAGGACATGGTCGAACTGATGCGGCTAGCCGACGGACTAGCGCCATTACTGACGAGGTCCGGTGCAGTCGATGGGAACCCTCGCTTGATGAAGCGATTTCTCAACACGGTCTTCCTTCGCTCAAGCTTGGCTGAGCCGCAAGGCATCAAACTTGACCTTCAGGCTCTCGCAAAATGGCACCTCGTCGAACGTTGCGCCCCGACGCTTGCGACGGCGCTCGCGAACCTTGTGACATCAGAGTTTGACGGACGCGTGGAGGCGTTGAGAGTCGCTGAGGAACGTAGTAAAGCCGGAGAGCCGCTAACAGGAATATTTGGTGTAGACGACCCATTCATACCCCAATGGCTTGGGCTTGCTCCCCCGCTGGGCGAAGTTGATCTCCGCCCTCTTCTTCACCTCAGTCGGGACACCGCAACCCGCGATTTCGGACCAGACGAACTGACCGCAGTCGGACGCGGACTACGCGATGCGCTTGCTGAGGCAACAACGCGAAATCACCCACTCGCCACAGCAATCAACAACGCTGGGTCAGTGCAAGCAGGGTTGGCACTGTCGCGTGCGTGGGCGCTTAAGTCGCCTAAGCGTGGGTGGAAGAAGGCTGAGGACGTACTGATGCTTATCGAAGTTGCCAGAGCATTCCCGGAGCATGTTGAGCAGGCCACGCGGATGCTGCTCACCGCCCCGATTAGTGACATTGGGGTCGGTATTATTCCCGAACTCAAAGCACAGGCATGGGCCAAGGACGTACTGGATAAATGGTCGGCCCACCCTGATATCGACCAGAAGGTAAAACGCGCAATCGACCAACAGGACAAAAGGAATAAGTAATGGGGACCTCAACTTCGAGCAAAGGTGGCGGCCCGCGCTCACCATTTGACCCAGAATGGCTCGAGGGGCCCGCTGTGATCGGCGATGACGGCGACATCGACGGCGGAGACAACGGTGACGGTGGAGACGGCGCCGATGAAGGAGACATCGCTGCAGACGATGATGGTCAGATGGTGGAAAACGGTGCTGACGCGCTGGGAGACCCGCAGCTTCCTCCCCTGAACCCTGCGAGACGCCTCGCAGGAGCTCGCACAGCCTTAGCGGGTGCGTTGCGAGGAGGTGGTCGCGACCAAATCAAGTCGGCTGCTAGGCGCATGGTCGCGCGAGGGATGGGGGGCCCAGCCCGGGCGGCAAGAACCATGCGTGCAACCGCGCAGGGCGCAGGGGCATTGGGTCAATTCCTTACCCAAGCACGTGATGGGACAAATCCAAGAGTCGTAGATTGGGTCGCGCGCGTTCGAGCTGCGAATCTATCGGCCAACGATCTCATCTTGGAAGTGGTGCGAGAAGTCATACCCAATTCGGGAAGCATCGATGAAGAGTCGCTTCGCAACGCGGCGACGGAAACTCTCTCTATGCTGTACGAGAGGTCCCCCGACGTGGATGTCTTCGACCTCACAGACCAGCAAATCGCAAATGTCATCGGCTTCACCGTCGCCAACGATATCTGCAACCGAATGGACCTGCTGCTCGGCCAAACCTACGAAAAGCTGAAGTACACGCCGCAGCAAGTGCAAATGAACCGGAACGATGTCCGTGAATATGTCCACGGACTCGTCCGAGTAGAACTAGACAAATTGGGACCGAGACCGGTAGACCCCCATGGGCTCGCGCGCGATGTCCTGTCGAAAACTCTGGAGGTATTCGGGGAATGAAAATCTTATGCACTAGCCCGGATAGCCTCCCGGCAAATCTTGAACCTGACGAGCAAGCGTTCTCGTTCTTTCGTTCGAGTCGGCGAGCAGGCGTCGGAAACATCGCCAATAACTGGAAGCGGCTGCTGAAGCGCAGAGGCTTTGCACCCAACGCGGCCACGTGGGATTTCGTTCAGTTTTGCCTCGCTGTTTGTGCGGCAGACTTAGCTTGCCTGCGGGAGACAAGCGCAGATGGCTGGACTCGAGTCATCGACCTTACGGTCGGCCTGCACGAGCCGATGCGGTGGGTCGGCTTCGAAGAGCACCTGGAAAAGATGCTCAAGCTGCTGACAGGAGACTATTGGAAGCTCCACTTCATCGTCGGTGGCGAAGCACCGCCCGCTGGCAAGGTCGCAGATGTGCCTCACGATTGTGTATGCCTTCTCTCGGGAGGCCTAGACAGCTTGATCGGTGGTATCAACCTCGTGTCGCAAGGTCGCCGGCCGGTATTCGTATCCCAACGCGCTCACGACGATTCCCATCAGCAAATCTTGTACGCTCGCCGGCTGGGCGGGGCCGACTCACATTGGCAGTGGAGCCATGGCATCAATTTTCCGGGCCAACGCGAACCATCGACGCGTGCTCGGTCGCTCGCCTTCTATGCGTTCGCCGTACTCGCGGCATCAAGATTGCAAGGGAACCGAGTTCAGGTCTACGTTCCGGAGAACGGTTTCATCTGTATCAACCCGCCTTTGGTGCCGGGCCGTGTGTCGAGCTTGAGCACGAAGACGACGCATCCTCAATTCATCTCGATGATGCAAGAGCTGCTGGATGGAGTCGGCCTCGACATCGCGCTTGAGCTGCCCTATCGATTCAAGACGAAAGGACAGATGCTTCAAGAATGCCTCAATCAGGATTTGCTCAAGGAACTGGCGAGCGGCACGACGAGTTGCGGTCGGTTCCGAACCTACAATCGACAGCACTGTGGCCGATGCGTCCCGTGCATGATTCGAAAAGGTGCGTTTCATGCTTGGGGGCCTGGGAAAGATAAAACGGACTACAGATACGAATCACTTCTTGCTGCAGACAAATCGAGCGGCCCCGATGACGCCATGGCGGCAGCGCTTGCGGTCCTAACCGTCGAGGAGCAGGGGCTCGACCGATTCCTCGGCGCAACTCTCGGATTTGCCCCAACGACCGACCGAGAATCGTATCGGGACACAATGAGACGAGGCCTTTCTGAGGTCGAAGCAATTCTTCGTAGAGACGGCGTTCTGTGATGGATTTCCACTGCCACCTAGACCTCTATCCGGGCGCGAGAGCCGTCACCGATGAGGCGTCACGTCGTAACGAGTTCACGTGGCTCGTGACTACAAGCCCTCGCGCCTATGCAGCCACATCAAAGGTCCTTGGTCACGTTCCGCGCGTGCTTATCACCCCAGGGCTGCATCCTGAACTGGTCGAGCAGCGCGCGGGCGAGCTCCCTCAGTTGCTCAAGCAGATGGAGAAAGCGATGGCCATCGGCGAGGTGGGAATGGATGGCTCCTATCCCTTCAAATCGAGCTTGCCGGCGCAACGCAAGGTGTTCGAAGCCGTTGTAACTCGGAGCAGAGAGCTCGGCGGCAAGACCCTCAGCATTCACTCCAGAGGTGCCGTGAAGGAGGTATTGCCCATCCTTCTGAAAAATCCCGGGTTCGGCACCGCTGTGCTTCATTGGTTCAGCGGAACCTTGGTCGAGGTGGAAGTTGCCCACAAAATGGGCTGCTGGTTCAGCTTGGGCCCTGCTGCGTTTGCCAGCGCAGCGGGGCGTGCACTCGCTGCTAGGCTTCCCCGAGACAGAGTCGTTCCCGAAAGCGATGGTCCATTCGCGAGCGAGGGTGGCGCAACGGTTCAGCCATGGAGTATGGAGCGAACTGCGCAATTGCTCGGGTCGAGTTGGGGCTGCTCAGAATTGGAAACGCTGGCGACTCTAACGGAGAACAGTCGGAAGTTGCTTGAGCTAATGGGATGGCCGAACAATCGGTGAATTCCAGTCGTCGCCGATGTGCAGGCCCAACGACCTTCAAATACGGCGTGCACATCATCTGGAAGCGGCGCATCAAAATCGTCTCCGATACGGAGACGTTTGCCATTTCCAAAAATTCCAGGTGAACGCC
The DNA here is from genome assembly GCF_001522185.1 of Burkholderia sp. RF2-non_BP3. Lineage (NCBI taxonomy): Bacteria > Pseudomonadati > Pseudomonadota > Betaproteobacteria > Burkholderiales > Burkholderiaceae > Burkholderia > Burkholderia sp. RF2-non_BP3. The sequence continues at coordinate 67,713 of NZ_LOSU01000012.1, forward strand.
CGCCGATGCCTCAGCGCGCAGGACAACGGCCGCTAGCTGTGACTGACTGAGGCGAAGAGGTTCCGGTCGGGATGTCGTGCAGACTTGATCGACGGCATTCTCCGCTTGGTTCTAACGGAGTGCGCGAACGCAGGCAAGCGATGCTTCCAAGGACAACTTTTCTGAGAGTTTCTGTGCACAAGGACATCTTTTTCTGAGGCGAGTGGCATGCGCTCGCCTCAAAAAAGATGTCCAGGTCGTTGATTTATATATGGTGCCCAAGACATTGTTTTCCGGGAGCCCGCAGCCGGATCGTGCTCGGGTTGCTGGTGGTGCGAATCGGTTGGCGTCGACGCTCGACGGCCGGGCCACCAGCCGACAGGTCAATCATGGGTTGGCTACACGCTCCGCTTCCATCACACGCAGCGCCGGCCGGCCGCCGACGTCCTTCAGCGGAAAGTACGAGCGATGCGTGGCCGGATCGACAGCGACGACGTGTGCATTCGGCCCGAGCCGGCCTTCGCCGAGTTTGACGACATCCGAGCCTCCGACGCCGAACATCGAAACGACGCCGGCTTCACCCGCGACATAGAGCACGTTCGACGCGGAATCGAACGCCAGCACGTCCGGCCCGCCACCGATATGAAACGCTCGAGCCACACGCCGCGCGCGCATATCGAAGACGAGAAGCGTGCCATTGTCCTCGCACGCGATGAAGGCGAGGCGGCTGCGCGGCTCGATCAGCAAGCCGTGATTGCCTTTCGCACCCGGCAAGTCGAGACGGTCGACAATACGGTCCGTCGCCGGATCGATTTCGACGAGCTGACGACGCGTCTGGACGTTCACGAAGATGTGTCGGGAGACCGGATCGTACTGCGTGTTGCCGGCCTCGCCGTCGAGCGGAATCGTCGCGACGCGCCGGTTGCTCCGGACGTCGATGACCGTTTCCGTTTTTCCGTATTCGTCGGATACGTACAGCTTGTGCGCATCGGCGGCATAGGCCATCCCGTCGGGATAATGCCCGCCCGGCACGCGCGCGACGATTTTCAGCGTCGCGGCGTCGATCGCGACGATTTCGTCCGACCCGGTCGCGGATGCGTAGATGCGCGACACCTCCGGCACGGCAAGCACGCCATGTACCGACGATACCGCCGTGATCCGTGCGATCACGCGTAATGCACGCGTATCGAAAGCAATCACTTCGTCGTCGCCGAGGTGGGCGATCATGAGCCGGTTGCGGGGTGAGTCCAGACTTGCGTAGTCGAGCCGGGTCGGTCTGCCCGGCAACGGAATATCCGCGACGTGCTTCAGCGGCAGGGCGCCGATCGACGTATCGTCGCCCGCGGCGCAAACGCGGTGAACCAGCATGCCCGATGTCGCGAACAGGGCGAAGAGTGCGACGAACGGAGGAACGCCATCGCGCCAGTGTCTCAGGTATTTCATGATTTCCTCCCGCGGCGGCGGCCACCGCCGCTACCGGGAGACGGCGGCGGCAACGCGTTGCACGGCATTAGCGCGGGACGGCCGCCTGGGCGTCGAGCGCCGCCTTGACGCCCTTCGCCAGATCAGTCGCCTTGCCCTTTCCCCAGTAATGCAGGAACAGGATGCGCGGCGTTTCTCCGCTCATGTGCTGGTGGATGGCGACGATATTGATGCCGGCGGCGCGCATGCGTTTGAGCACGGTCTGCAGCTCGTTTTCGTGCATCGCGAAGTCGCCGTCGACCATGGCGTCGTCGTCCGAGCCGGCAAAGGCTGCCCACGTGTTGACGCCCATCTCGTTGCCGACCTTGATGCCGTGCATGCTCGTCGTCATGCCGACGACCACCTTGTACATGCCGTTGCTGGTCTGACCTTTCCTGCCGAGGATCGCGTCCAGCGGTTCCGCGGTAATGGTGCTGGGTTCGGCGATGTGTCCGGGGAACATGCTTTCCGGTGCCGGATGAGCGGAGCGGATCTCGGTCACCGTGTCGTAGACCTTCTTCACGCCTTCGGCGAGTCTGGTCGTATCGCCGTCGCCGGCGATGTGCATGAAGTACACCCTGGGTCGATCGAAGAAGAAATGGTTGTGCAGGGCTGTGACTTGCAGGCCGGCATCGAGGGCGGCGCTCATTGCGGGATTCACCTCGTCCTCGAACAGCACGGTGTCACCCATCATCATCGACTGACCGTGATGCCCGGGCATGAAGGCGGCCCATGACGTCAATCCCATGAACGGTGGCATGGCCCGGTCGTCGATCTGGATCTTCACGTCGTTGCGCGGTTTCGAAACCTTGAAGACTTTCTCCTTTTCCGAATATGAACCCTTCAGGCCGGTGATTTGCTCGATGCCGGCGGTATCGATCGCGGGGTACTGTTGCGCTGCTGCCGGGTTCGCAGCGGCACACAGGATCGCGCTGGCAGCGATCGCGGGGACAAATCTGTCGAGAACTCGCATCGGTGGGCCTTCCATTGACATGGGGTGACAAGAAGCGCGCATGTTTCACGTCGATGCGTCGCTTTGCGTGGCTCCTCGCTTCCTTGTTGTTCGACCGCTGCCGCATTTACCGGGCCCGGTCGCCATCCGGTCTGACGCGTCGAAAAGCAAGCAACATGGAAAGGTCGTACGCGATCTTCAACACACCGCATGCGAGCAATGGCGCACCGAGCCAGCCGAGACCGAACAGGCCGCCGGCCAATGTCGGCGCGAGCGCGGCCGCGAGGCTGCGGGGGACGGATGTAAAACTGGCCGCTGCCGGTCGCTCCGCCGGCGTGACGACCGCCATCACGTAGGCGGTTCGTGTCGGCACATCCATTTGCGAAAGCGCGCTGCGCATCAGCAGCAGCGTCAACGTCAGCGGCAACGTTGGCGCGAGGGCGGCGCCGATCAGGCAGACGCTCGACGGGATATGCGTGAACACCATCGTGTTCAGCAGGCCGATCCTGCGCGCCAACGGCGCGGCCGCGAGCTGCGAGCCGGCCGAAAGCAGGCCCGCCCAGAAGAAGAACCGGCCGGCGGCGGCGATCGAGAGGCCGAAGCGCTGCATCAGCCACAGCGACAACAGCGAGTTGACGACGAGACCGCCCGCGAACGCGTCGACGCTGAACAGCATCGCCAGCCGGATGACGATCGGGCGCGACGGGCCGAGCGGCGGCGGCGCCTGCGTTGCGGCGTGCGTCTCCGGGCGCGGCAGTCGCCGATACAGTATGCAGATGACGATGCCCGTCGCCGCATAGACCAGAAACATGCCGCGCATCGCGCTCAGCGTGGTGATTCCGGTATGTGATGCAACGAAGATCGGCAGGCCGGCCGCAAGGGATCCGACCGCCGCCGAAACAGCCCCGACGAGGCTGTATCGGGCAAACAACGCCGTGCGCGCGTCGCCGTCGGCTGCTTGCGCCAGACGCGACTGTTCGAGCGGCAGAAACAGGCTGACGTCGCCGGAGCTCGGATTGAGCGTGCCGGCGAAGGCGACGACGAACAGCGGCCACAATGCGGAGAAGCTCGCGAAGCCGATTCCCGTCGCTGCCATCAGCACCGCCGCGAGCGTCAGCATGCGGCGCTGCGTGAAGCGGCTCGCGAGCATGCCGACCGCGATCGTCGCGATTGCGGAACCCGCCAACGTCGTGGTGCCGATCAGGCCGACATCCAGTTGCGAAAGCCCGAGCGACAGCAGATACGCGGGCAGCAGCACGGCAATGAAGCCATCGCAGAAACCGCGCAGGCCGCGGCTCGCGAGGATGAGCCATGCGGCCTCGTCCACGCCCGCCGGCAGTATTCGGCTGGCGAGCGTCGACGCGCGTCGGCTGTCAGGCAGGGGCATCACGCCGGCACCACGCGTAAAGCGCATCGTCGATGAATCGCGCAATCAGCCATGGCCACCTCCCCGCAGCGAGGCTCAATGATGGAGCAGCGGGTAGGCCACCAGCCCGATGAGCGCGGCAGCCGTGACGATGACCGGCTCCTGCAACTTCTTGAAACGCCACAGCAGCAGCACGGTACCGACGGCGAGCAGTGCGGTCGGCAGGTCGACGATCGAGCGTTTCGCGATGACGAGGACGGAGCCCGTGATCGCCCCGACGGCCGCGGCGGTGATTCCGTCCACGAACGCCTTGACGTCCGGGCGGTGCCCGTACTTCTTCACGTACGGCGCGGGAATGACGGTGAACAGATAGCAGGGCAGGAACGTGCCGAGCGCCGCGACGCATGCGCCGGGCAAGCCCGCCACGAGATACCCGATGAAGCCGACGGTGATCACGACGGGACCGGGCGTGATCATCGCGACCGCGACCGCATCGACGAACTGCTTGTCGTTGAGCCAGTGATGTTCGGTGACGACGCCGCCGTAGAGGAACGGCACGATCGCAAGCCCGGAGCCGAACACGAACGCGCCTGCCTTCGTGAAGAACGCGCCGATCTGAACGAGCTGCGGCAGATCGATGCCGCTCAGTATTCCGCTGGCGGCCGGCAGGTTGGCCGCGGCAACCGCATTCAGTCCGCCCCGGTGCAGCCACTTGGGCGGAGCGCGCCACAGCCAGCCGACCAGGCCCGCGACGAGGAACAGCCACGCGATTTCCGATTCGGTGATGAAGGTCACGGCGGCGAGCGTCACGAAGATTGCCCAGAGCAGCTTGTCGTGGCCGACGGTTTTCGTCGTGAGCTTGTAGGCGCTCATCGCGATGATGCCGACCACCGCGGCGCCGACGCCATAGAAGACGGCCTGCATCCAGGACAGCCCGCCGAAATGCGCGTACGCGAACCCGAGCGCGAGCACCATCAGAAACGACGGCAGCACGAACGCGAAGCCGACGAGTGTCGCACCGAGAATGCGGTAGTGAACGAAGCCGAGATAAATCGCGAGCTGGGCCGCCATCGGCCCCGGTGCGAGCTGGGCCAGCGTGAGCCCTTCCTTGTAGTCGGCCTCCGTGATCCAGCCGCGGCGCTCGACCAGGTCGCGACGCATGTAGCCCGCAAGCGCAACCGGCCCGCCGAAGCCGAACGTGCCGAGACGCAACATGTAGGCGACCAGTTCGCCGAGAGAGTAGGTCGGTTCGGTCGTGGCGATGGCAGTGGTCATGACCTGGCTCCGGTTTCGTTCTTTCCGCTCGACGAGAAGTGCGCGTGCAGGGCGTCTAGCACGGCGCTCATCTGCTCGAGCAATTGATCGTCGTTCTCCGTGCGCTGGCGCGTGCCGGCCATCACGGCTTCGAAGCCGATCGCCTCGGGCGCCGCGGGGCCACCCACGTCGAGTGCGTGCACGATCTCGGCGAGCCGCGCGAGCGCAGGGCTTTTGTCGAGGCCGAAACTGGCCAGCAGCACCTCGAACGTCACGCGCTCGCCGACATGCGTGAACGTCGCCCCGTCGAAATCGAAGCCCAGCGCGTCAGCGGGACAATCCGCCGGCGATGCGAGCCAGATGAAGCGGGCGCGTGCGTCGATGAAGCGGCGGATCAGCCACGCGCTGGCGACGCGATCGACCCACATCCGCTGCCGCGTCGCCCAGGTGCGGCCCTGATACTCGTCGACCACCAGCGGGCGGATCGCGCGGTCCGCGGCGTGCGGCTCACCTGGCGACAGCACGGTGTCGACCAGCGCGGCGAAATCCTGCAGCGCGACTTCGGCGCGGGTGGCCGAATCGCCCGGGAAATAGTCGATCGCGCGGATGGCGTCGAAATCCTTGCGCATGCGCCGCAGCAAACGTGTCAATTCCGTGGCCGACTGGCCGGCGAGGGTCTTGCGGGCGTCCGCAAGGGCCTGGATAAAGGCGGCGTCATCCTCTCCGCGATCGAAGAGCGCGCGGAATTCCAGTTCCTGCTGCGCATCCAGGCTCGGCGCGCGTAACAGGTGAGCCGTGCCGCCGCTTTCGGCGATCGACCCCGCGAGGTCGCGCAGCGTCCCCTCATGTTCTTCGGTGTACGGCAGCAGGTAGATGCCGTCGCGCAATACCGCACAGCCCTTTGCCTTCAACGCGCGCCAGAACCGCATGCGGGCCGTCGCGTTTTCAGTCGGAAGGGTCAGAACGAGGAGCGACCAGGTAGTGATTGTGTTCATGTAGATAAATCTACATGAAAGTTGCGATTACTACAAAAATACTTCGCGCGATCGTCATGTGATGTCGCCCCCCCGTCTTGCGTTAGCCGGATCTATACCCCTCCCCCCTATATGGAAAGGCGATTTGAGGTATAGTCCCCCCCGCTATATGAAGGGACTACCATGAGCCACACCATCAAGGACAAGCAGAAGCTGCTGAACCGTGTCCGCCGCATCAAGGGACAGGTCGAAGCGATCGAACGCGCGCTGGAGGACGAGCGCGGTTGCAACGAAATCCTCCGCCTCATCACGAGCGGCCGCGGCGCGATGAACGGCCTGCTCGCGGTCGTGCTCGAGGATCACATCCGCAGCCATCTGGTCGACGCCGAAGGGCACGACGAAGAAGGCAGCGCGACCGAGCAGCTGATCGAAGTCGTACACAGCTACTTCAAATAAACGGAGGCGCAATGAGCAATTTCAGCGATGACGCCTTCGGCGCAGGGCACGACCACATTTTTCTCGGCGCGGCGCACGAGCAGAACGAACGCAGGACCTGGACGGTCATCGCGCTGTGCGCGGCGATGATGGTGGCCGAGATCGTCGGCGGGTCGCTGTTCGGCTCGCTGGCGCTGATCGCGGACGGCCTGCACATGTCGACGCACGCGGGCGCGATGCTGATCGCCGCGTTCGCCTATACCTATGCGCGCAAGCACGCGAACGATCCGCGCTTCGTGTTCGGCACGGGCAAGCTCGGCGACCTCGCCGGTTTCACGAGCGCGATCGTGCTCGCGATGATCGCGCTGCTGATCGGGTACGAAGCGGTCGCGCGTCTGCTCGCCCCGGTCCCGATCCATTTCGGCGAGGCGATTCCGATCGCGGTGGCCGGCTTGCTCGTCAACATCGCGAGCGTCTGGCTGTTGAGCGGCGATCATCATGGCCATAGCCACGGTCATGGCCATGGTCATCACCACGGGCACGACCATGGCGATCACGACGATCACGACCACGGTCACAAAGAGGAAGCGCACCGGATCTTCGACCAGCAGGGCGCATTCGTCGTGTCGGTGTTCGAGGCGGGCGTCCCGCCGGTTTTCCGCGTCGCGCCTGCGACGCACGAGACGACGCTCGTCGATGCGGGCGCCGTGTCGGTGACGACGATCCGCCCGGACGGCACACGTCAGGTGTTCGCGATGCAAAGCCGCGATGGGTATCTGGAGTCGACCGAAGCCATTCCCGAACCGCATGAATTCAAGGCGATCGTGCGCTTGAACGGCCGCGAACACGAACTGGCGTTCGAGGAGCACGATCATGGCGCGTCTGCGGCGGCGGCGCGCGATCACAACATCCGCTCCGCCTACATCCACGTGATCGCCGATGCCGCGGTTTCCGTGCTGACGATCGTCGGGCTGCTGCTCGCGCGTGCGTTCGGCTGGGTGTGGATGGATTCGCTGGCCGGCATCATCGGCGCGCTGGTGATCGCGAACTGGTCGTATGGCCTGATGCGCGACACGGGCGGCATCCTGCTCGACATGAGTTCGGATCGCCGTCTGGCGGACAAGGTGCGCGGCGCGATCGAAGGCACCGGCGACCGCGTCGGCGACCTGCATGTGTGGCGGCTCGGGCCGGGGCACATGAGCGCGGTGGTGTCGGTGACGACGACCGATCCGGAGCGGGATGCGCGCTTCTATCACGGCGTGCTGCAGCGATTCAAGGACCTGTCGCACGTCACCGTCGAAGTCGTGCCCGCGACGCGAGGACGATAAGCATGGCGGTCAAGTCCCCCTGTGTGGACGTGTGTTCGTTCGACGGCCGCACCGGCTACTGCGTGGCATGCCTGCGAACGCGCGATGAAGCGCGCGGCTGGAAGAAGATGACGGATCACCGGCGTCATCAAATCGTGAACGACCGCGCGCGGCGGCATGCGAAACTGACGCGGGAAACGACCGACTGATCACGACACCATGAGCGCTCCGTCACCGACTGCCCGCAGACCTGCGATTCCACGGACCGTGTGGGCCCTGGGCCTCGTGAGTCTCTTCATGGACCTGTCGTCCGAGCTGATCCATGCGTTGTTGCCGATCTACCTGGTGTCGACGATGGGCATGAGCGTCGCCGCGCTCGGTGTCCTCGAAGGGGCGGCCGAAGCGACGGCGATGATCGTCAAGGTGTTCTCCGGTGCGATCAGCGACTGGCTCGGGCGCCGCAAGGGGCTGCTGCTGGTCGGCTACGGGCTCGCGGCGCTGACCAAGCCGTTGTTTCCGCTGGCGTCCACGCCGGCCGTCGTCGTGGCGGCCCGTCTGCTCGACCGCGTCGGCAAGGGGATTCGCGGCGCGCCGCGCGACGCGCTGGTGGCCGACATCGCGCCGCCCGAAATCCGCGGCGCGTGCTTCGGCCTGCGTCAGTCGATGGATACCGTGGGCGCGATTTTCGGGCCGATGCTCGCGATCGTGCTGATGCTGTGGTTCGGCGACCGCATCCGGACCGTGCTGTGGTTTGCCGTGGTGCCGGCTTTCGTCGCGATCGCATTGATCGTCTTCGGCGTGCGGGAGCCCGAGCAGTCGAAACCGGACCGGCGCTTTCGCTCGCCGCTGCGCTGGAATGCCCTGCGCGAGTTTCCACGCAGCTACTGGTTCGTCGTCGCTGCCGGCGCGACGTTTACGCTCGCGCGCTTCAGCGAGGCGTTCCTGGTGCTGCGTGCGCAGCAGACGGGGCTCGACGCGGCGTGGATTCCGGCCGTGATGGTCGCGATGAGCGTGACCTATTCGCTGTCGGCCTGGCCGGCCGGCATCGTGTCGGACCGGCTCGATCGCCGCGTGCTGCTCGCGGCCGGCATGGTGTTGCTGATCGCGGCCGACCTGCTGCTCGGCATCGGCACGTCGACGCTCTCGATGTTCGCCGGCGTGGCCGTGTGGGGGCTGCACATGGGCTTCACGCAGGGCATCCTCGCCGCGATGGTGTCGGAAACCTCGCCGGCCACGCTGCGCGGCACCGCGTTCGGCGTATTCAACCTGGTGAGCGGCATCTGCATGCTGCTCGCGAGCACCATCGCCGGCGCGCTGTGGACGCATTTCGGCGCGTCGACCACGTTTCTCGCGGGCGCGGCGCTGGTCGTCGTGCCGCTATGTCTGTGCCGGTTCATGCCGCGACCCGGCGCCTCGCGCGCGTGACGCGGCGCCGGCCGGGTCTGCCGACGTTCGGCGCAAGGCCGGGCTGACGGCCGGGCACGACGGTGCCCGAAGAACGCACCCGCCGTCGCGGTCCGCCCGTCTCTGGCGCCGACCGGCGAGGGCCCGCCTCACCGCCTTTCCCACGCCGCGCACCGCCTGCTGCTTTCAGATTTGAAAGATTGTCCGGCGTTTGCGATAGAATGCCCCCCCTGTTCGCCGTGGCCATGTCCACGGACGGGCACCGGCACCCGAAGCGGCGCGCCGTGCGCGCGAACCACCGCTCTCATTTCGATGCCGGCGATCTCCCTGCCGTTGGAAACACAAGTTCTGTAATTTGGATTGCTAATGAAGAAGAAGCACAACATCACCAAGTACATCGTCATCGCGATGGTGCTTGGCATTGCCGTGGGCTACGCCTGTCATAGCGCGTTTCCCGACCCGAAAATGGCCAAGGAAGTCGCCGGCTACGTGTCGCTGCTGTCCGACGTGTTCCTGCGGCTGATCAAGATGATCATCGCGCCGCTGGTGTTCGCGACGCTGACGGTCGGCATCGCGCAGATGGGCGACAGCGGCTCGGTCGGCCGCGTGGGCGTGAAGGCGTTCGGCTGGTTCATCATCGCGTCGTTCACGTCGCTGCTGCTCGGCCTCGTGACCGCGACGATCCTGAAGCCGGGCAGCCACCTGAGCCTGCCGTTGCCTGCCGCCGACGCGGCGCTGAACCTGAAGACGGGCGCATTCACGCTGAAGGACTTCATCGTCCACCTGGTGCCGAAATCGATCGCCGAGGCGATGGCGAACAACGAGATCCTGCAGATCGTCGTGTTCTCGATTTTCTTCGGCACCGCGCTGTCCGCGCTCGGCGACGCCGGCAAGCGCCTGACCGGCGTGATCGACGATCTCGCGCAGGTCATGCTGAAGGTGACGGGCGCGGTGATGTGGTTCGCGCCGGTCGCCGTGTTTGCCGCGCTGGCGTCGACGATCACGACGGAAGGGCTCGGCATCCTGCTCACGTTCGCGAAGTTCATGGCGAGCTTCTACCTGGCGCTCGCGCTGCTGTGGGGCGTGCTGACGCTCGCCGGCGTGGCGTTCCTCGGCAAGCGCGCGTTCACGCTGATCCGCCTGATTCGCGAGCCGTTCCTGCTGTCGTTCGCGACGGCGAGTTCCGAAGCCGCGTATCCGAAGCTGCTCGACGCGCTCGACCGGTTCGGCGTGAATCGCAAGATTTCGAGCTTCGTGCTGCCGATCGGTTACTCGTTCAACCTCGACGGCTCGATGATGTACTGCACGTTCGCGGTGCTGTTCATCTCGCAGGTGTACGGGATCGACCTGCCGCTCGCCACGCAGATCACGATGCTGTTGATGCTGATGGTGACGTCGAAGGGGATGGCGGGCGTGCCGCGCGCGTCGCTCGTCGTGATCGCGGCGACGCTCAACCAGTTCCATCTGCCGGAAGCCGGGCTGCTGTTGATCATGGGCGTCGACATGTTCCTGGACATGGGCCGCTCGGCCACCAACGCCGTCGGCAATTCGATCGCGGCGGCGGTGGTCGCGAAGTGGGAAGGCCAGCTCGGCGAATCGCGCGACGACGCGGATTCGGACGGCGGCGGCGAGATCAAGCAGGTGCAGGTACGGGAGACGGCGTAGTCCGCGTGCTTTTCCTGCTGTAAATGATATGCGCCGGCCCGGATTCCACATGGATTCGGGCCGGCGCGATAACCGCCAGCAGTCATTCCTTTACCCGTCTTTACCCGCATCCGGCGATTTTCCCGATTCGCCGAAAAACCTTCCGCCATTTCCGATACGCCGCATTCGACATCGCGGCGATATTCCCGCCATCGAAAGCTGCACGGCCCCGATAGCACGCGCGAACGCGCAAGTGATCGTTCACTCTCGCGCAGTCGCGCGCCCCGCCTGCGCGAGCAGCCCGCAATTTTTTTCGATTTATATGACGATATTCTCGGCGTTGCCGATTATCGAATGCGCGCGCGATGTAATACCGACTGCACCGGGTGATTTAGCGGAAGTATTTACGCATTGCCGATTTTAAAACCATCCGGCTGCCCCTCATGTGAATGACTCCACCATTCAGGAGAGCATCAGCCATGGTTGCCAGAAAACCAATTCAGGCCGTGCTGCTCGCCGCCGCGATCGCCGCGATCGCGCCGGCCGGAAACGCGGCGAATACCACCGACTGGATCGCGAATACCTATGGCACGCTCGCCGCGCACGTCGGCAACGTCGCGCGCGCGATGTGGGTCGCGCCCGAAGGCGTGATCTACACGGCGTCGATGTGGGACGAGGACGAGGGCGGCGTCGCGATCTACCAGAACGGCAAGAGCGCCGGCTCGATCGGCTCGCACTCGGAATTCCAGGGCAGCGCGATCACGGGCAATGCGACGTCGCTGTTCGTCGCGCTGCAGCCCGGCAACGGATACGGCAGCGGCGCGGTCGGGCGCTACAACCGCGCCACGCGGTTCCGCGACAAGCTGATTCAGGTCACCGCGGCGACCAACCAGCCGCGTATCGACGTCGTCACCGGGCTCGCCACGGCCGGCTCGCTGCTCTATGCGAGCGATTTCTACGGCAATCGCGTGCGCGTGTTCACGACCGACGGCGTGTGGCAGCGCGACATCGGCGTGTCGGCACCCGGCGCGCTCGCGGTCGACGGTGCGGGGAACATCTGGGTCGCGCAGAAGAGCGCGGGTTCGGTCGTCGAATTCAGTCCGACCGGCGCGCCGCTGAACACGATCCGGCTCGCCGCCGGGGCGCAGCCGTCGGCGCTTTATTTCGACGCGGCGGCGGGGCAGCTGATGGTCGGCGACGAAGGGCCCGACATGAACATCAAGCGCTATGCCGTCTCGGGCCGGCCCGCGCTGGCCGGCACGTTCGGCGTGCCCGGCGGCTATCTCGACACGACGACGGGCATCAAGGGCCAGGTCGGCGCGAAGCGCTTCACCCGCATCGCCGGCATCGGCGAGGACACGGCCGGCAACATGTACGTGCTCAACAACCCGTGGGGCGGCAGCTGGGACCTCGGCCGCAACGGCGCGACCGACATTCACGCGTACAGCAGCGCCGGCAGCATGCGGTGGACGCTGCAGTCGCTCAACTTCGAAGGCATCGCCGCACCGGATCCGGTCACCGACGGCGCGCTGTTCTACAGCGGCACCCACGTCTACGGCGGCACCGCGGGCGGCACCTTCGTCGCGAACACCGTCGATCCGTTCGCGTATCCGTCGGACCCGCGCATCAACATGAGCGACACGCAGCGCGACGAGCATTTCGGGCTGCTGACGTCGGTCGGCGCGAACCGCATCCTCGTCGCGGCAGGGCAGAATCCGCCGGTTTACTACTTCTTCCACTTCAACACGGCCAATGGCTACGTCGCGATTCCCGACGGGTCGATCCCCGGGCCCGCGTTCAACACGACCCGGCGCGTGTCGGCCGGCTTCAGCCTCGACGGCAAGGGCGGCGTCTGGGCCGGCCTCGACAAGACCGGCGCTATTTATCACTATCCGCTGACCGGTTTCGATGCGAGCGGCAAGCCTTCGTGGGGGCCGGGCGTGCCGACGCCGGTGCCGGCCAGCATCCAGCCGCTGACGCGCATCGTCTATCTCGCCGACAGCGACACAATGGTGCTCGCGCAGGGTGTGATCGGGAGTACCGACTGGACGTCGATCGGCACGCGCATCGAGGTGTATCACGGCTGGCGCGCCGGCAACACGACGAAGCCGAATCCGGTGATCACGCTGCCGCACAGCGGCGCGAAGTCGATCGACGCGGCCGGCAACCACCTGTTCGTCGGCTACTGGTTCAGCAGCAGCGGGCCGCTGTGGCCGAACATCGACGCGTTCAACCTCGACACCGGCAATCTCGACACGACGCTCGTCAACGCGAGCCCCGCGACCGTGGATACCAGCAGCGCGATCGACGCGATGTACAGCGTGCGCGCGTATCGCCGCTCGAACGGCGAATACGTGGTGACGAAGAACAACGTGAAGGGAAACAGCATCACCGTTTATCGGTGGACGCCGTGACGGCGACGCATCGAACGTGACGATGACACCGCGATGGCTGTCATCGAAACGCCTTCGCTGTAACCATGTGTAATAAGCCGGCCCGCAACGGAGCCGGTCATCCGCTTGACATTGGGCGGCGATGTAATGCCGGCACGTCGGCGATCGCCGACGCAACGCACTCGATCGATTGGCACAGGCCCTCGCCACCGCGCGGCACGGGCAGACGAGGCCAGGATCATGCCGAACACGTCAAACGGTAATCGCCCCCACAGGTATAGAGGATTCCTATGAGAAATAGCCAGGTCAAGCGCGCGCTCCGACTCGGAGCCGTCATGTCGGCCGTGCTGCTTGCGTCGCACGCGCATGCGGAAGGTTTCAACACCGCCGACGCCACCCGCGTGCCGAGCGGTCAGTTCGTCACGCCGCTCGCCGTGCGCGGCGCGGTCCAGCAATTCCTGAATCCGGGGTTGCCGGCCTATCCGCATTTCGTCGCGGGGGAAGCGGTGCGCTCGCAATTGAGCCCGGACGGCAAGACGCTGGCGATCATCACCGCCGGCCAGAACTCGCTGTACAAACCGGACGGGTCGGTCGACACCGCGGCCTCGACGCAATTCATCTTCCTGTACGACGTCGCTGGCGCGAACAAGACGCGCCCGATGCTCAGGCAGGTGCTTCAGCAGACCAATGCGTTCGTCGGCCTGGCGTTTTCGCATGACGGCAGCAAGCTCTATGCGACCGGCGGCAGCGACGATGCGGTCTACGTCTATGCGCAGCAGGGCGGCGCGTGGGCGCTGTCGACGACGATCGCGCTCGGCCATGCGGGCAAGGGCGTCGGCATCCGCGTGCAGCCGAACGCGGCCGGGCTCGCGTTGTCGGCCGACGGCAAGACGCTCGTCGTCGCGAACAACTACAACGATTCGATCAGCGTGATCGACACCGCGACCAACAACGTGCGTTACGAGCACGACCTGCGTCCGTTCTTCTCCGGCAACGAAGGTCGCAGCGGCGACGCCGGCGGCACGTTCCCGTTCGCGGTCGTGATGAAGGGCAACGGCATCGCGTACGTGTCGTCGGATCGCGATCGCGAGATCGTCGCGATCGACGTGTCGTCGCCGTCTCGAGGCCGGCTGGTCAAGCGCATCAAGCTGGACGGCAACGCGCTCGGCATGACGCTCGACGCGTCGCAATCGCGGCTGTTCGTCGCGCAGGACAATGCAGACCAGGTCGCGGTGATCGACACGAACGCCAACGCGATCGTGACCCGGATCGACGCACGCGCGCCGGCGGGCGTGCTCGCGCACGGCCAGGCGCATACGGGCGCGGCGACGTATGCGGTCACGCTGTCGCGCGATGGCCGCACGCTTTATGCGACCAACGCCGGCGCGAACGAAATCGCCGTCATCCCGCTCGTCGGCGAGCGCGCGTATCGCGTCACCGGCCTGATTCCGACCGCGTTCGAGCCGCACGACGTGACGTTCAGCGCCGACGGCACGTGGATGTACGTGGTGAACGGCAAGAGCACGACCGGCCCGAACCCCGGCCATCTGTTCGGCGCGACCCCCGCGGAGGCCGCCGCGTCGCGCGCATCGAACGAATACCAGTTCCAGCTCGAGCGCGCGTCGCTCGTGAGCGCGCCGGTGCCGGCCGCCAACGAGTTGCCAACGCTGACGCAGCAGGCCGCGCGCAACAACTTCTATCGCCCGGACGACAACGACAGGGACAACGAAGTGATGGGCTTCCTGCGCCGTCACATCAAGCACGTGATCTACGTCGTCAAGGAAAACCGCACGTTCGACCAGGTGCTCGGCGACATCGGCAACGGCGCCAACGGCGATCCGAAGCTGGCCCAGTTCGGCCGCAACATCACGCCGAACTTCCATCGTCTGGCGAGCCAGTTCGTGACGCTCGACAACTTCATGAACCCGGGCGACGGCAGCATGGACGGCTGGTCGTGGGCGCTGCAGGGGCGCGTCACCAACACGGAGACGATCACTCAGCAGATCAACTACGCGGCGGTCAATCGCGGCCTGTCGTACGAGAGCGAGGGCATGAACCGCAACGTGCCGGTCAATTGGGAGTCGGTGCAGCAACGCGATGCGGCGGCCGGGCCGGCCGGCACCACGAACTACAGCAACGCGGCCGCCAGCCTGCCGGGCGGCGCGGCGAACCTGTTGCCCGGCACCGGCAACCATGCGTCGTCCGATGCGCCGTTCGGCCGCCAGCGCGGCTACATCTTCGACGCGGTGCTCGCCGGCGGCGGCACCGTCCGCAACTACGGCTTCCTCGTGAACAACATCGGCAGCATCGGCACGGCGGCGAACCCGATCGTCGATCCGCGCGCGGCCGGCGTCGTCCAGGTCGCCGCGCTCGATCCGCGGCTGGCGTCGATGACCGACGTGTATTTCCGCGGTTTCGACCAGACGTATCCGGACCAATGGCGCCTCAACGAGTGGAAACGCGAGTTCGACCAGTACGTCGCGAGCGGCAACCTGCCGACGCTGTCGCTGGTGCGCCTGTCGCACGATCACATGGGGGCGTTCGGCACGGCGTTCGCCGGCGCGAACACGCCGGAGACGCAGCAGGCGGACAACGATCTGGCGGTTGGCCGGCTGGTCGAGGCCGTCGCGAAGAGTCCGTATGCGAACGACACGCTGATCGTCGTGACCGAGGACGACGTGCAGGACGGCCCCGACCACGTGGATTCGCATCGCGGGCCCGCGTATATCGTCGGGCCGTACGTGAAGCAGGGTGCGGTGATCCGGACGCGCTACAGCCAGGTCAATGCGCTGCGCACCATCGAGGACGTGCTCGGCACGCAGCACATGAACCTGAACACCGCCTACCAGCGGCCGATGACCGACGTGTTCGACGTGCACGGCCCCGCGTCGTGGACTTACACGGCCGTCGCGTCGACGGCGCTGAAGGGCACCGGGTTGCGGCTGGCCGAAGGAGCGGGCGAGAACTTGCTGCAATACGCGGCGGGGCCGGACGTCACGCCGAAGCATGACGCGGCGTACTGGGCGAAGGTCACGGCGAAGTTCGACTTCGACGATGCCGACGAGGTGCCGGCGGATCAGTTCAACCGCGTGCTGTGGAAAGGGATGATGGGCGCGCAGCCGTATCCGAAGCTCAGGGGCGTGATGCAGAAGGTGGCGAGCCGCGACGACGACTGATCGTTCTGCTGCCCGGTGTGGAAGCGGGCTCTCCCGTCAGGAGGGCCCGTTTTTTTACCACATCAAAAGAAAAGCCGGATCGATACTTTTTGCTCAGGATCCGTCGTGCGATGCACAAAATGTGTCGGTCGATGGCGGTGCGGGCCGCAGGTGCGCGGCGCGAGGCGGCCGCATGCACAACGCGCAGGCCGCTGCGTGCGCAATATGCGGTGAAGGATTTCGCCGTCGAATGTCGGCCGGTTGAGGAGCCGCCGATGCCCGGTTGGCATTCCTCGCCGGCTTTTGTAAAGAAGCCACGGCAGCGCGATCGAACGACGCGTGCCCGTTCAACCGGCACGCGCCATCACACTCAAATGTGGCCCAGCAGCACCAGTATCACGACGATGACGACGATCAGCCCGAGGGAGCTCGATGGCCAGTAACCCCAGCTTCGACTGTGCGGCCATGCAGGAAATGCTCCGATCAACAGCAGAATCAGAACGATGATAAGGATTGTACCGAGCATCGCACCCCTCCTGAACTTGTTCGACATAACGGTGCCTGCGAGCGCAATTCCCGTGCCGCCAGGCACGGCCGTCGGCGCGAGCCGGTGACAGCGCGCTGTTTGAATACCGTGAATTCATGCAATGAATACCGTCCGATTCAGAAAATAAATTTCAAAAATGCAAACCCGGTCGCTATGCTGATCCATCGGTTTCCCCCTCAGGCGGGCATGCAATGGCTGAACTTTTTCTGGTGCGGCACGGGCAGGCGTCGTTCGGCACGGACGATTACGACCGGCTGTCCGCGGCCGGCGACCAGCAGGGCGTCTGGCTTGGCGAGTATTTCGCGCGGCAGGGCCTGACGTTCGACCGCGTGATCTGCGGCACGATGAACCGGCATGCGCAGACGGTCGCCGCGATCCTGCGCGGGATGGGCCGCGACGGTGCGCCGGTCGACCGCCATCCCGGCCTGAACGAATACGACTTCCACGGGCTGTTCGCGGCGGCGGCGAACGACTATCCGGAGATCGCGCGGCTCGCGGCCGGCTCGATGAAGGAATACTTTCGCGCGCTGCGGCAGGTGTTGCACCTGTGGGCCGACGACAAGCTCGGCGACACCGCGCCCGAAACCTGGGCGCATTTCCAGCAACGCGTCGCCGACGCCCGCGCCGCGATCCGCCAGGGCGGCAGCCAGCGCGTGCTCGCGGTGAGTTCCGGCGGCCCGATCGCGGTGACCGTGCAGCAGGTGCTCGCCGCACCGGCGTCGAGCGCGATCGCGCTGAACCTGCAGATCCGCAACAGCAGTCTTTCGCAGTTTTTCTTCAACGCCGAGGCGTTCCACCTCGCGTCGTTCAACGGCATTCCACATTTAGAGGATTCCGAACGACATGCGTGGCGAACCTACGGCTGACCCCACGAACGATCGCGACGATGACGAACCCTTCCCAGCCCCTCGACGTAGCTCGCCTCACGCGCTATCTGGAAGCGCACGTGCCGGGTTTCGAAGGCCCGCTCGACATGGAGAAGTTTGCCGGCGGCCAGTCGAACCCGACCTTCCTGCTGCACGCGAAGAGCGGCCGCTACGTGCTGCGCCGCCAGCCGCCCGGCGAGCTGCTGAAATCCGCGCATGCGGTCGATCGCGAATTCCGCGTGCTGAGCGCGCTGTCGAGGACCGCGGTGCCGGTCGCGCACCCATATCACCTCTGCGAAGACCGCGACGTGATCGGCAGCCTCTTCTACGTAATGAGCTTCGAGGACGGCCGGATCTTCTGGGATCCGGCGCTGCCGGAGTTGCCGAAGGCCGATCGTGCGATCTGCTACGACGCGCTGCTGCGTACGCTGGCCGCGCTGCACGACGTGGACGTCGACGCGGTGGGCCTCGCCGACTACGGTCGCCCCGGCAACTACTTCGAGCGGCAGATCGGCGTGTGGACGAAGCAGTATCGCGCGGCGGAAACGGAGCGCCTCGACGCGATGGAGACGCTGATCGACTGGCTGCCGAAGGCCTGCCCCGAGGACACCGGCCGGCCCGCGCTGGTGCACGGCGATTTCCGGATCGACAACCTGATGTTCGCGCGCGACGACTATCGCGTGCAGGCCGTGCTCGACTGGGAACTGTCGACGCTCGGCAACCCGCTCGCCGATCTCGCGTATTTCTGCATGTGCCTGCGCCTGCCGTCGGGCGGTCAGGTGCGCGGGCTCGCGGGCCAGGATCGTGCCGAACTCGGCATTCCCGACGAAGCGGCGATCGTCGCGCGCTACTGCGAACTGCGCGGGATCGCGCCGATCCGCGACTGGCATTTCTATCTCGCGTTCAGTTTCTTCCGGCTCGCGGCGATCGCGCAGGGCGTGAAGGCGCGCGCGTTGCAGGGCAATGCGTCGAGCGAGCAGGCGCTGCGCGTGGGCGCGATGGCCGGCCGGCTGGCCGAAATGGCGGTCGACGTGATCGGCGCGCATCGCTGACATCGCGGACGTCGTTGGCATCGCCACGCGGCGGCACGAAAAACATCAATGGAGGAGCACAGCAACATGGCAACGAATCTGTTCGACCTGACGGGCAAGATCGCGCTGGTGACCGGCGCGAGCCGCGGCATCGGCGAGGAAATCGCGAAGCTGCTCGCGGCGCAGGGCGCGCACGTGATCGTGTCGAGCCGCAAGCTCGACGACTGCCAGGCGGTCGCGGACGCGATCGTCGCGGCGGGCGGCCGAGCCGAGGCGCTGGCGTGCCACGTCGGGCGGCTGGAGGACATCGCCGCGACCTTCGAGACGATCCGCGGCAAGCACGGCCGGCTCGACATCCTCGTGAACAACGCGGCCGCGAATCCGTATTTCGGGCACATCCTCGATACCGATCTCGCCGCGTATGAAAAGACCGTCGACGTGAACATTCGCGGCTACTTCTTCATGTCGGTCGAGGCCGGCAAGATGATGAAGGCGCAAGGCGGCGGCGCGATCGTCAACACCGCGTCGGTGAACGCGCTGCAGCCGGGCGACCGTCAGGGCATCTACTCGATCACGAAGGCCGCGGTCGTCAACATGACGAAGGCGTTCGCGAAGGAATGCGGCCCGTTCGGCATTCGCGTGAACGCGCTGCTGCCGGGCCTCACGAAGACGAAGTTCGCGGGCGCGCTGTTCGCCGACAAGGACATCTACGAAACCTGGATGGCGAAGATTCCGCTGCGCCGTCACGCGGAGCCGCGCGAGATGGCCGGCACGGTGCTGTATCTCGTGTCGGACGCGGCGAGCTACACGAACGGCGAGTGCATCGTCGTCGACGGCGGTCTGACGATCTGAGCGCGCGATGAAACTCGACAGCTACGCCGGGCAGGCCGTGATGATCACTGGCGCCGCGAGCGGCTTCGGCGCGCTGCTCGCGAGCGAGCTGGCCGCGATGGGCGCGCGGCTCGCGCTCGGCGACCTGAACGAGGCCGCGCTCGAACACGTGGCCGCGCCGCTGCGCGCGGCCGGCGCCGACGTGATCGCGCAGCGCTGCGACGTGCGCATCGAAGCGGAGGTCGCGGCGCTGGTGCAGGCGGCGGTCGCGCGCTTCGGGCGGCTCGACGTCGGCATCAACAACGCGGGCATCGCCCCGCCGCTGAAGGCGCTGATCGAGACCGAGGAAGCCGATCTCGACCTGAGCTTCGCGGTGAACGCGAAGGGCGTGTTCTTCGGAATGAAGCACCAGATTCGCCAGATGCTCGCGCAGCGCGAAGGCGTGATCCTGAACGTCGCGTCGATGGCCGGGCTCGGCGGCGCGCCGAAGCTGGCCGCGTACGCGGCGTCGAAACACGCCGTGGTCGGGCTCACGAAGACGGCCGCGCTCGAATACGCGCGGCACGGCATTCGCGTGAACGCGGTCTGCCCGTTCTACAGCACGACGCCGATGGTCACCGACAGCGACATCGGCGATCGCCAGGATTTTCTCGCACAGGGCTCGCCGATGAAACGGCTCGGCCGCCCCGAGGAAATCGTCGCGACGATGCTCACGCTGTGCGCGAAGGAAAACACCTATCTGACCGGGCAGGCCGTCGCCGTCGACGGCGGTGTGTCGGCCTTCTGAACAGAACGAACGGAACACGAAAATCTCGAGGAGTCGATCATGGACTTTGGCTACACCCCGAAAGTGGAAGAACTGCGCGAGCGCGTGCGCGCGTTCATGGACGCGCACATCGTGCCGCGCATCCGGCAGTGGAACGAGGAAGTGCATGCGGGGCAGTATCCCGTGTCGTTCATGGAGACGCTCAAGGCGCGCGCGAAGGCCGAAGGGCTGTGGAACCTGTTCCTGCCGCACCTGAAGGACGACGAGCCGGGCACCGGGCTGACGAATCTCGAATACGCGCCGCTCGCCGAGATCATGGGGCGCGTGGGCTGGGCATCGGAGGTGTTCAACTGCAACGCGCCGGACACCGGCAACATGGAGCTGCTGCACATGTTCGCGACGCCCGAGCAGCGCGAACAGTGGCTGCTGCCGCTCTTGCGCGGCGAGATCCGTTCGGCGTTCGCGATGACGGAGCCCGACGTCGCGTCGTCGGATGCGACCAACATCACGACGCGCATCGAGCGCGTCGGCGACGAATACGTGATCAACGGCCGCAAGTGGTTCATCACGAACGCCGCGCATCCGAATTGCAGGATCTTCATCGTGATGGGCAAGACCGATCCCGACGCGGAGTCGCACCGGCAGCAGAGCATGATCTTCGTGCCGCGCGACACGCCGGGCGTGACGGTCGTGCGCAACATCACGGTGGTCAATCATTACGCGCCCGAAGGGCATTGCGAGATCACGTTCGACAACGTGCGCGTGCCGGCGCGCAACCTGCTCGGCGACGAAGGCAGCGGCTTCGCGCTCGCACAGGCGCGCCTCGGGCCGGGCCGGATTCACCACTGCATGCGTTCGATCGGCGCGGCCGAACTCGCGCTGGAACTGATGATCGACCGCGCGCAGTCGCGCGAGGCGTTCGGCAAGCCGCTGAACCGGCACGGCACGATCGGCGAATGGATCGCGCGCTCGCGAATCGAGATCGATCAGGCGCGCCTGCTGGTGCTGAAGGCCGCATGGATGATCGACAAGGTCGGCGCGAAGGCGGCGCGCAAGGAAATTTCGATGATCAAGGCGCTCGTGCCGACCGTTTACACGGACGTGTGCGACCGCGCGATGCAGGTGTTCGGCGCGATGGGCCTGAGCCCCGATACGCCGCTCGCCGACCTGTGGACCTGGGGCCGCGCGCTGCGCTTCGCGGACGGCCCGGACGAGGTGCATCTGCAGGCGATCGCGCGCATGGAAATCAAGGACGCCGTGCGCGGTTCGACCGAGCCGTACCTGACGCGGCCGCCGCGCGGTTGAGCCGCGCGCCGCGCGGGGAGGCGACGTGGCGGAGCGGGAGACGCATGCCGTATTAAGATGCCGGCAAGGAGATCCGGCGATGCGCCTTTCGAAGATTGATCTGAACCTGTTCGTCGTATTCGAGGCGATCTACAACAAGCGCAACCTGACGCGCGCGGCCGAGGTGCTGAACCTCACGCAGCCGGCCGTCAGCAACGCGCTGGCGCGGCTGCGCAAGACGCTGAACGACCCGCTGTTCGTCAGCACGCCGGCCGGGATGATGCCGACGCCGATGGCCGAAAACATCGTCGGTCGCGTGCGCGAGGCGCTGCAACTGCTCGATTCGAGCGCGCACGAAGGCGACGTGTTCGATCCCGCTTCGTCGGAGCGCGTGTTCCGGCTCAGCATGAGCGACCTGACCGAGGCGCTGCTGCTGCCCGCGCTCGGTGAACTGCTGCAGACGCATGCGCCCGGCATGCACGTGCGCAGCTACACGATGGACCGCCGCGAAGTGGCGACCGCGCTCGCGAACGGCTCCGTCGACATCGCGATCGACGCGCCGCTGATCGGCGATCCGCACCTGCACCAGGCGCTGCTCGTGCGCGACCGCTATGCGTGCATGATCCGCGACGATCATCCGTTCAAGGGCGACACGCTGACCATGGACGACTACCTGTCGATGGGGCACATCCACGTGTCGAGCCGCCGCAAGGGCAGCGGGCACGTCGACGCGGAACTGACGCGCCTCGGGCTGCGCCGCAACATCCAGATGCGCGTGCAGCACTACATGGTCGCGCCGCTGATCGCGATGCGCGGCGATCTCGCGCTGACGGCGCCGCTCAGGCTGCTGCAGCGTTACCCGGCGCGAATTCTCGAACTGCCGTTCGAGATGCCGGGGCTCGAATACTTTTGCTACTGGCATCGCAGCGCCGATCAGGATCAGGGCAGTCGGTGGCTGCGTGAGCAACTGATGATGCTGATGGGCGGGATGGGCGAGCCGCAGTGAAGGGCGCGGCGTGCGCCCGCGCGTGCCGGCTCAATACGAATCGTCGTCGAAGCGCGACGATGCGGACCGGCGCTTCATGTCCTTCACCCAGGCCCTGACCTGATCCGGATCCTCGAATTCGCGCAGCGCGACGGTCAGGTCCTGGTTGCTGCGCTGCATGCCGGCGATGTCGCGCGCGAGCATGCGCAGGACCGTATCGGGCGCGACCTTGGTGGACGACGCGATGCCGTAGCTCCGCCGAAAATCGTTCTCGACGTGCCGGATCTCCTGATCGAGTTCGCGCAGTTGTTCCTCGAGGATGCCGTTGTAGCGCGCGAGCCGCGCTTCGCCGAGGCCGTCGATCGCGCGCCGATCGATCTGTTCGATCTCCAGCTGCAGTTCCAGCAGTTGCAGCAGGTTGCCCTTCTCGTAAGCGCGGTTGACTCGCTGCATCAGCGCGGTCTTGCGTTGCTGTTCCTGCGGATCGGTTTCGCGATCGGGGTGCAGCGCGCTCGCGAGCTTGCGATAGATCTCGCGGATCGATTTGTTCGATTCGGCCTGCTCGGCCTCGATCTTGGCCTGCGCGGCCGACTGCTTCGGCGATTTCTTGCGTTTTGCGCGCTGGGCCTCGCGGGCCGCGTGAGCGGCCATGTCGCGCTCGAACTGTGCGTCGAGTTCGGCCTGCATCCGTTCGGCGAGTTCGTCGGGCGACAGTGAGTCGAGATCCTCGGCCGGTTGCGATTGCGGTTGGGGCTCCCGTTCCGGTTCCGGTTCCGTCGGCTCGGGCTCGGCCGCGACGTTGCCGACGTGCGCCGATTCCGCGTGCCGGTTGAAAATGACCTTCAACGCCGCGTCGTCGCTGACGTTCAGCAGGTCGCGCGCCATGTCGGCGATCAGGTCGGACAGCATGCGCTGCTCGGCCTTGCTCAAGCCTTTTCGCAGGAACGTGTCGTCGAGCAGATGAATCAGCCGGATCCGCAGCGCCGTCGCTTCCTGTTCGAGCGGCAACAGCCCGTCGACGAACTTCTTCTGGAACGCCGGCATCACGGCTTCCCACGCGCCGAGCCGCTCGCGCCGCTTTTCGATGTGCTCGACGAGCGTATTGAAGGTTTGCTGGGCTTTCGACAGGCTGGCTGTCTCGTGACCGGGCGCGATGGCGACCGCGGCACCGCGACGTGCGGTCATGATGAATCTCCTCCGGCCGCGGCAAGGGGGCGCGGCAGGCCGGTATTTTAGCCGGCATCTCCGTGGCCGGCGGCGGGGCGGACGGCTCGGGGAGCCGTGCACGCCGCGCGGCAAGCTCAGAACAACTGCCCCTGCCCCGAGATCACGCGTTCGAAATCGTCGCGCAGGAACGGCAGGATCGCATCGGCGACCGGCTGCAACTGACGGCTCACGTAGAACGCGTAGTCGATCGGCGAACGCATCGTTTCGAGCGGCTCCGGGCCGGCCGTCGTCATCACGTAGCTGATCCAGCCGCCGCGCTGGTATTGCAGGGGCCGGCCGCGCGCCTGGTTGAATTCGTCGGCGATCCGCGCGGCGCGCACGTGCGGCGGCACGTTGCGCTGATATTCGCTCAACGGCCGGCGCACGCGCTTGCGATAGATGAGTTGCGCGTCGTATTCGCCGGCCAGCGTGCGGCGCACGTAGTCGCGAATGAAATCCTGGTACGGCTCGCGCTTGAACACGCGCCGGTACAGTTCGCGCTGGAATGCCTGCGCGAGCGGCGTCCAGTCGGTGCGCACGGTTTCGAGCCCTTTGAACACGAGGTCCTCGCCGCCGTTCGCCGCGAGCGCGAGGCCCGCGTAGCGCTTCTTGCTGCCTTCCTCCGCGCCGCGCACGGTCGGCATCAGGAAGCGCCGGTAATGCCGCTCGTACTGCAGTTCGAGCGCGCTTTCCAGCCCGAAGCGATCGCGCAGGTGCGCCTGCCACCAGCGGTTCACGTGGTCGACGAGCGCGCGGCCCTTGGCGGCGGCCGCGTCGTCATCGTGCTCGCGCCCGAGCCAGACGAAGGTCGAATCGGTATCGCCGTAGATGACTTCGTAGCCCTGCGCCTCGATCAGCTCGCGCGTGCGATGCATGATCTCGTGGCCGCGCATCGTGATCGACGACGCGAGGCGCGGATCGAAGAACCGGCAGCCGGTCGAACCGAGCACGCCGTAGAACGAATTCATGATGATCTTCAGCGCCTGCGACAGCGGCGCGTTGCGCTGGCGTTTCGCTTCGTCGCGGCCTTCCGACACGCGCCGCACGATGTCGGGCAGGCAATGCGCGGTGCGCGAGAAGCGCGCGCCGAGAAAGCCCGGCACCGACGTGTCGTCGCCCGGATGCGCGAGCCCCTCGATCAACCCGACCGGGTCGATCAGGAACGTGCGGATGATCGACGGATAAAGGCTCTTGTAATCGAATACGAGCACCGAGTCGTACAACCCGGGCCGCGAATCCATCACGAAGCCGCCGGGGCTGTTCTGGCCCGTCACGTCGCCGAGGTTCGGCGCGACGTAGCCGAGCCGGTGCATGCGCGGCAGGTACAGGTGCGTGAACGCGGCGACCGAGCCGCCGGTGCGATCGGCCGCGAGGCCCGTGACGGTCGCGCGTTCGAGCGCGAAGGACAGCAGGTCGGCCTTGTCGAAGATGCGCGTGACGAGTTCGCAGTCCTTCAGGTTGTAGCGCGCGAGCGCGGGTTTGTCGTGATCGAAGCGGCGCTGGATCTCGTCCATTCGCTGATACGGGTTGTCGATCGACTTGCCTTCGCCGAGCAGCGACTGCGACACGTATTCGAGGCTGAACGACGGGAACGTCCACGTCGCCGATTTCAGCATGTCGATGCCGTCGAGGATCAGGCGGCCGGCCGCGCCCGCGAAGAAATGGTCGGGCTGCTGGCCGTGCGCGCGCCACTCGAGCACGCTGCCGCCGCGGCCGAGCTTCAGCGGCACGCCGTATTGCTCCGAATGCGCATGGAGGATGCGCAGGTCGAACTGCACGAGGTTCCAGCCGATCACCGCATCGGGATCGTGTTCATCGAACCAGTCGTTGAGGCGTGTGAGGATCTCGGCCCGGCTGTCGCAGTAGTCGAGGCGGAAGTCGATGGCCGGCGCGTCGCCGTTCGGTGGGCCGAGCATGTAGACCTGTCGCTGTCCGCAGCCTTCGAGCGCGATCGAATACAGCTCGCCGTGGACGCTCGTCTCGATGTCGAGCGACACGCAGCGCAGTGCCGGCCGATAGTCGGTCGCGGGTTTCAGTTCGGCGTCGGTCAGCGTGCCGTCGCGGCCGGCCGTGCCGCGAAACAGCACGGGTGCGGTAATGAAGCGCTCCATCGCGTAGCGATCGGGCGGCTGCACGTCGGCTTCGTAGACGTCGACGCCGGCCGCGGCGAGGCGTTTCTGGAGGCCGGACAGGTGGCGGTAGCGACGGCAGTAGAGGCCGGCCACCGCGCGCTGCCGGAAGTCGCGCAGCGCGAGCGGGCGCAGTTCGGCATCGCGTTCGCCGGCGAGCGCGCGTTCGGCGAGCGCCTGCTGCTCGGCCGGCACGAACGCGACGGCTTCCTGCGGGCGCAGCCGCACGCGGCGCGGACCGTGTTCGGTTGCCAGCCAGAACTCGATCTCGATGCCGGATGCGGTGTCCCGCCAGTGGCGGGTGAGGATGAAACCCTGCTCGAACGCCGTCAAAACGCTTGCTCGTCGTGGATGCCCAGGCGGCGGATTTTAGCGCCTCTCGCGCGGTTCCCGCCGAAGGGCGCGTCGATGGCATCAGGTGGCAGGAAGCCGCCGCGCGATCCGCCACGCAGCGCATCGACCGCGTGCAGACCGGACGACGCGTGTGCGTCACGTATTCGTCTGCCGAGCGTTCCGCGCCGCTGCGGCATTCAAGCCGGCATCGGCGCGAAATTCCGCTTCAGGTGTTCCGCTCGCCGTGGCCGCTGATAGAGATAACCCTGCGCGTACTGAATCCCGACCGCATGCAGCGCGCGATGCTGCTCTTCCGTCTCCACGCCCTCGGCAATGATCTTCAGGCCGTAATGGTGCGCGACCGCCGCGATCCCTTCGATCAGTTTCGCGTTGCCCGTCGTGAGCTGCGAGATGAACTGTCGATCGATCTTCACGTAGTCGAACGGAAAGCGCGACAGCATGTCGAGGTTGCTGTGATGCGTGCCGAAGTCGTCGATCGCGAACTTCGCGCCTTTCGCGCGCAGCGTGGCGAACATCTCGGTGGTGCGCGGATTCTTCTCGAGCAGGATGCGCTCGGTCACTTCGAGCACCAGCGT
This sequence comes from Burkholderia sp. RF2-non_BP3, assembly GCF_001522185.1. NCBI lineage: Bacteria > Pseudomonadati > Pseudomonadota > Betaproteobacteria > Burkholderiales > Burkholderiaceae > Burkholderia > Burkholderia sp. RF2-non_BP3. Next base: position 94,611 of record NZ_LOSU01000012.1, read on the forward strand.
GCAACCCGGTGGAAGCCGGCCGATCGTGTCTTCGACGACGGACACGAAGCGGGCGCGTTCGAGATCCTTCGGCGCGACGTTGATCGCGATGCGCAGCGGCATCGATGGCGCGAGTGCGGTCAGCTCCGACACGGCCGTCCGAAGCACGAACTCGGTCACCTTCGGCAGGACCGCACTCGACTCGACCTGCGGCACGAACACGGCCGGACTGATGGCTCCCCATTTCGGATGGTGCCAGCGCAGCAGCGCCTCGACGCCGACGGTCCGGCGCGTTTCGACGTCGACGATCGGCTGGTAGACGACATGAAATTCGTTGCGCTTCAGCGCATTGCGAACGGCCTTCAGCAACAGCCGGCGCGGCGCTATTGCGAGCAGGTATGCGGCCGCGACGAGGCCGTTGACCAGCAGCGCGATCGTCAGGCAGATGAGTCGGTAGCGCCGCTGCACCTGCGAAACGTAGGGTTCCGCCGAGGTGACGGAGACCGTGAACGGCCAGGCGTTCGACGCGATCTTGCTGCCGGTGGCCGGCGCCGCGCCGAATGACGGCACGAACGCGCCATGCTGATCGATGCTGCCCGCACCCTCGATCGACAGCGTGGCCGTTTCCGCCCCGAAGCGGGTCCCGTGCGCGAGCATGTCCGCCACATAGTCGCCCTCGACCACATAAAGGACGCCGGAGTCGGGCGCGGTCGCGCGAAACGCCGCCAGCACCGGAACGTTCTGCTGAAACGGCGTCTGCCGAAGCAGCGTGATGGCCGTCATCCCCGGCGCGGGCGCGTGAATGTACGCGTCGAGCGGGACGTCGATCGCGCCCAGCGCCGACGAGCACGTGACGCGACCGCCGTTCGCCAGCCCGACGGCCCGAAGATAGCGCAGGTGAGTGCCTACTTCGGCGAGCGTCCTGAAGATCGTCGTGCAGGGCCGCCCGACCAGCGCGTTCAGCTCATTCGGGTGCCGCGAGCGAATCCCGTCGAGGATGCGGTCGACCGATATCACGATGTCGTTCGCGACGTCGCGTTCGTGCCGTGCAATCGAGTCGCGCGCCAGGCGCCCTGCAACGACGAGCGCCAGCATGAACACGAGAATGCAGACGATCAGGGCGCCGGGAAAGACGACATGCGGCCACGCGCCGCTGCGCTGGAACGCGGGCTTCGGGCGCGGTGCGAGCGCGGCGGGTCCTCGGGTCGTACTTGTTGTTGTGCGCATGTGAATGCAGGTCGAACCGGTCGATGGCTTGGCGCGAGGCATTCGCCGTGCCTGGCCGGGGCACCGCGGCTCGCGCCCATATCGGGACGCAAATCGATTCTACGCTCGCGAAACGCACGAAGCGACAGCGCGGCGAGCACAGGATTCGAGGCGCTTTCTCGTAACATACATCGACAACGCATGTATATCGGTATCGCACGCCCAAAAAAAACCCGGCCGCATCGGTATGCAGCCGGGACAGAAGTCACCGTCTCTTGGCACGAGGATGGTGCGCGGCAAGTATAAGGCGTGTCCCACCTTATTACGAAATATTGCTACCCAAAATGTAGATAAATATCGAGATTGATGCTTGGTGAGAAATATTTGCGCCGCGCGTCATTTCCGGCGGCCGTGCTTCAGAAGTCGTTGCGCATCTTGTGGAGCAGGTCGCGGGGCGATTGATGCGTGTCCACGGCGGTGAGGACGTCGGTCAGGAACCACGGCAGGTTCAGCTGCGTATCGGAATCGCCGACGCAGATGCGGATCGGCGGCGCCTTCGATGCCGCGCGGGAGCCGGGCGCGGTGCCGGCGGACGTCGAGGACGGCACGCAGTTTCTCGCTTGCTGCGCAACCGGCGCGGCGGCATTGTCCGTCGCGGTGCCGGCGACCGCCGGCAAGCCGACGGCGGCAAGCAGGATCAGGATGGCGAAAGGAGCGGCGCGTTTCATGTGATTCTCCGGCGATGCACGTTCGACACCGCCGGCGGGCCCAAGTTCGGCAAGCCGCCGAGGCCCCGCAGGCGCGACGACATGGGCATGTCCGATGCGTTCGAACGCGCTGCGTGAGCGGTCTCGCGCACCGGATCGATCGTTCAAACGTCAAGAATCGTTTGGATCACTCGTCAGACGCTTGCGATGCCGAATGCGCTCATTTATCGTGCCGCCACGACGGCGCCGATACCGGGCGTCGAGCCAGTTCGCAAGGAGCATTCGTCATTACCGCATTCAATCGTCGCACGCAAATTCGTGCCTTTCTCGTCGCATCGGTCGCGTATCTCAACCTGTCGCAGCCCGCGTCGGCGGCCTATACGGAATCGTGGATGAGCGACCACGACGTCAAGGAATACGCACATCAGATCAAGCATTCGCCCGTGGCGGCGAGCGGTGTGACGGCCGTGAAGCCGGGGCGGCAAACCGGCTCTTCGCGGTCGAATGCGCCGGCCGCGGCGCACGCCGACGCGAAACCCGTGTCGAAGGCGCACGCGGCGCCCGCGAAGACCCGCAAGGTCGAGCATGCGGTCGGCATCGATCCGAAGGCGCCCGTCGTCGCGAAGCCGAAGGCCGTGCGGACGGCGCACAAAACCGCGGCCGTCCAGCATTGACGCCGCGATAACCGACGCATTCGACCTTCACGGAGAATCTCATGTCGCTGATGGACCGCCTGCTGTCACGCGGCGTGCAGAACGGCACGTCGAGAAGGCGCGTGATCGTGCGTGTCTGGCTCGACGAGCACGGGCGTGTCCGCGATCTCAAGGTCAGGCGCAGTTGCGGCGACGCCGCGCTCGACGAGAAGGCGCTTCACGCGATTGCCGTGATGCGCTTCCCCGGCGGTCACCTCGGCTCGGGTGGGAAATCGGCGAAGCGCTGGCACGATCTCGACTACCCGGTGGACTGACGACGCGTCACGGACAGCCGTAGCAGCACTTCAATTTCCTGCAATCGTAGACGTGGCTTCGCGCGGCAATCGTCGAGCCATCGCACGCTGCCTGAAAATCCGACTCGCGTGCGATGCGCAGCATCTTCACGATGAACCGCGAGCCGTTTCGATGCGCGTATGCAGGTGCTCAGGTCAGTGCAGGTCTGCCGATGCGATCGAGCGCATCGTGTCGGTGATGCGCACGCAACGCGACAGGCCGAACGTCTCGGCTTCGCGGCGTTCCGGTTCGCTGCTCGCGACGGCCACCGCGCGCTCGGGCGGCACGCCCAGCGCCTGCAGCGCGACGTCGAATGGATGCTGATTTGCTACGGAGTCCTTCTGATGAGCGTCGGTCACGACGACCGAGAAGCGGTCGAGGTTCGCGCGGCCGAACTGGCCTTCGAACATGTCGCTGAGCCGGGCGGCAGGCAGCGTCGTGACGAGACCGAGTCGATATCCTTGCTCCGACGCGCTGTCGAGCCACTGGATGATCGCATCGCGCTGGTTGCGCGATTCGTGGGAATCCGGTGTCGCTTCGATCTGAGCGAATGCGGCGTCGAGACGGGTGACGATGGCTTCGATGACCACGGTGATTCCTCTCCTGAGACGTGACGATCCGTTCGCGGACGGGAATGCCGCACACATTAGCGTCGATCCGGAATATGCGACCAATTAATATTTATATCCGACTCATACGATTCGACTAATGAATGGGGCGCTGAGCCAGCGCTGGCGCGGGATGCATGTGAGGGCGTGTTTTCCGGATGATCTGCATCGTATCGACGCGCTTCGACGTGATGCACCAAAGGCGCGCACGAAATGAATGCACCCGATGTGTGCAGATGAAAAAACGGCGTATGGGGCGAGATGCGCCCGATACGCCGTCTTGCGATGCCGCGTGGCGGTCGGCGATCAGTGCAGCTTGATCGACGGCTGGTTGCGGCTTTGCAGCCAGTGGCTCAGCGACTGGAACAGCGCGCGCTTCAGTCCGTACACGCTGAACAGATGCTTGCGGTACAGGAACTTGTACAGCCCGATCGCGGCGAGCCCGTCGACGATCAGCGAGCGCGAACGCACGCCGAGGTCGGCCTGATACACGGCGCCCGCTTGGCCGAGCGACACGACGGTGCCCGCATCGCGGAACGTGAAGCCCGACACCGGCTTGCCGGCGAGGCGCCGCGCGAGCGCATCGCCGAGATACACGGCCTGCTGGTGCGCGACCTGCGCGCGCGGCGGCAGGAAACCGCTCGCATCGGCCGACGGGCATGCAGCGCAGTCGCCGAACGCATACACGTGCGGATCGTCGGGCGTCTGCAGCGTGTCGGTCACGATCACCTGGTTCGACCGGTTGAGCGCGATGTCGCCCAGTTCCCGCAGGATCGCGGGGCCCGCGACGCCGGCCGCCCAGATCGTGATGTCGCTCGCAAGCCGCTCGCCCGTCGCGGTCATGACCGCGTCCGCGCCCACTTCCGCGACGCGTGTATCCGTCAGTACGTCGACGTTCAGCGTGCGCAATTGCGCGTGCATCCTGGCCGACAGCCTTGCGTCGAGCGCCGGCAGGATGCGCGGGCCGCCTTCGATCAGCCGGATGTGCACGTCGCGCGCGGACACCAGCGCCTTGAAGCGATACGTCGTCAGCTGCTGGATCGCGTGGCGCAGCGCCGCGGCCAGTTCGACACCCGTCGCGCCCGCGCCGATCACGTTGATGCAGATCGGTGCCGCGCGGTGCGCCGGCTGCTGCTCGGCCAGGTGGTTCGCCTTCGTGCAGGCGGCCAGGAACTTGCGGCGGAAATCCTCGGCCTGGTCGAGATTTTCGAGCGGCAGCGCGTGCCGCGCGGCGCCCGGCACGTTGAAGAAGTTCGTCACGCTGCCGACGGCCAGCACCAGATCGTCGTAGCCGAGCTCGCGTTGCGGCAGGATCTCCGTGCCGTCCGCGTCCTGCACCGGCGCGATCGTCGCCGTGCGTGCCGCGCGGTCGACCTGCTGCAACGCGCCCTGCACGAAGCGGAAGCCGTGGCGCTTCGCCTGCGCCGCGTATTCGATCGTGTGCGAGGCCGGATCGCGATGGCCGGATGCGGCTTCGTGCAGCAGCGGCTTCCAGAAGTGCGTCGGGTAGCGGTCGACGAGCACGACGTCGGCTTGCCCGCGGCGGCCGACCGTGTCGCCGAGACGCGTGGCGAGCTGCAGGCCGCCGGCGCCGCCGCCGACGATCACGATGCGCGGCACGCGCGGTGCGCGATCCGTTGCAAGGGTAGGCGTGATGTGGTCCATGTTGTGGCTCCCGCTGATGACGATTCGGATGACATTGCTCAAGAACCGACGATATAGTTTTGAACCTACGCGAACAATTTAATGTTTATAAGCGACTCATATGTATTCACTTATAGGAAAGACCGCGACGTTCCGGCAGCTCAAGGCGCTGGACATGATCGCGCGGCTCGGCAGCGTGTCGCGCGCGGCCGAGGAGCTGAACCTGACGCAGCCGGCCGTGTCGCTGCAGGTTCGCCTGCTCGAGGAGGCGGTGGGCGCCGCGTTGCTGCAGCGGGTGGGGCGCGGCGTGCAGCTGACTGCCGCCGGTGAAATCGTGGCGCGCTATGCGCGCGAGATCCTGCATCTATGGAGCGAGGCCGGCGACGAAGTGGCCGCGCTGACGGGCGACCTCGGCGGCACGCTGCGGATCGGCGCGATCACGACGGCCGAATACCTGATTCCGCCGCTGCTGGTGAAATTCACCGCGACGCGACCGCACGTGAAGACCTATTTCAAGGTCGGCAATCGCGACGACATCATCCGCATGCTCGCGACGCATGAAATCGATCTCGCGGTGATGGGCAGCGCACCGAAGGAGCTGCGCACGCACGCGGTCGAGTTCGCGAAGCATCCGATGGTGTTCGTCGCGGCGCCGGGCCATCCGCTGATGCGGCGCAAGCGCGTCGCGCTGAAGGATCTCGAATCCGCGCATCTGCTCGTGCGCGAACGCGGCGCGGGCACGCGCTCGACCGTCGAGAGCCTGTTCAAGACGGCCGGCTACCGCTTCCATGTGGGCTCCGAACTGTCGAGCAACGAGGCGATCAAGCAGATGGCCGAAGCGGGGCTCGGCGTCGCGTTCCTGTCGTTGCACGCGTGTGCACTCGAATTGCGCACGGGGCTGCTCGGGCAACTGCCGTTTCCGGGCAACCCGATCGAGCGCGAATGGTATGTGGTCACGCTCGCCGACCGGCGGATCTCGCAGGTGACGGGGCTGTTTCGCGACTTCCTGATCAAGCAGGGCGCGCCGGTGATCGACGGCGCGACGGTCGCGCCGCACGAGCGGCGGCGCAAGTAGGCGCACGCCGGGACGCGGGCGGCGTGCGCGAGCCGTGCGTGCCGTCGGTCAAACGAGCCCGAAGTCGTCGTTGCTGTCGGGAATCGACGCGAGCAGCCGTTCGAGGCGGTACCAGCCGAGCATGCGCAGGCATCGCGCGGCGAAGGCGATCCGGTCGTTGCGGGGAGCGGGGCCGTCGGGACGGCGGGCTGTCCGGGACGGCGAAGAGGGAATGAACGCCGCGCGCAATGGGCAGGAATGGGGCATGACGGTCTCCGTAGGTGTCGGATGAAGCCCATCGTAAGCGCCGCGGCGCCCGTCGGCGCGCACGCAAGGATGCGACGGAGCAGGAACGGATGATCTTTTTCTGCTCGTTGCGGGAATGGCGGCGCGCGCCCGGCAAGCGGCCGGAAAAAGCGTCACAATGCGCGTTCGACCCACGATCTGGTGGAGAAGAACCATGAGCGATCCGATTCTCGCCGCGCCGACCGACAACGGCGTGCCGGTCAGCCTGCGCTCCAGCCGTGGGCTCGGCTGGCGCGGCTTCGGCGCGTCGCTGCTGGAGATTCGCGCGGGTACGTACCGGATTCCGGCGGCCGATCATCACCGCATCGGCGTGCATATCGGCTCGCCCGTGCGCGCGGATTGCGTGTGCGACGGCCAGCGCGTGTCGCGCATCCAGGCGCACGGCGACATCGACGTGATTCCCGCCGGCCTGCCGGGCCAATGGACGGACAGCGCCGACTGCCGGATCCTGCACGTCATGCTCAGCGACACGTTCGTGCGGCGCACGTTCGAGCAACTCGAGCTGAAGCCGTCGCAGGCGCAGATCCGCCGGCGGCTGCAGGTGCGCGATCCGCGCCTGCAACACATCGCGTGGGCGATGGCCGCCGAACTCGAGGCGGAAGACGCGTCCGACCCGCTCTACGCGGAGAGCCTGTGCACGGCGCTCGTCGCGCGACTGGTCGATGGCCAGCCCGTGTTCCGCGAGCGCCGGCGGACGCTCGCGCCGAAGGCGGCGGCGCGCGTGATCGACTATGTCGAGGCCAACCTCGAACGCCGCATGACGCTTGCCGAGCTTGCGGCGCTGGTGTCGATCAGCGTGCCGCATTTCAAGGTGCTGTTTCGCGAGACGCTCGGGATGCCGGTGCATCAGTACGTGGTGCGACGCCGGGTCGAGCGCGCGAAGGCGTTGCTGCTCGAAGGCCGGCTCAGCATCAGCCAGATCGCGCTCGAAGCCGGGTTCGCACATCAGAGCCATATGGCGAACTGGATGAATCGCGTGCTGGGCGCGACGCCGACGGAGGTCGCGCGGTCCGGGGCGCGGGGCGGGCTCCGGCTGGCTTATGACGGGGAGGACGATGCGTCGGCGTCGGATCGATAGCCGCTGACGAACCGGTGGGCCGTGCGATCCGTGCGCGGCCCGGCATTCCGTCATCCTTTCCTGTTCGCATCATCCGCACCTGCGCGCCTTCGCGTTCGCGCACGCCGACAATCACTGCACCTTCATCCTCCAGGAGCGGATCGTGTTCGTGATTTTCGGAGCATCAGGCAACGTCGGCTCGTCGACCGTGACGACCCTGCGCCACGCAGGCCATCCCGTGCGCGCCGTGCTGCGCGACGCACGCCATCGCGAACGTTTCGCGCAACTCGGCTGCGAAGTGGCGATCGCCGACCTGACGGATGCAGGTGCGATCGCCACGGCGATCGACGGCGCGCAAGCCGTGCAGATGCTGTGTCCGGTGCCTGTCGCCGACGGCGACCCGGCCGCGACGATGGCGCGCACGCTCGACGTCGTGACCGGCGCACTCGCCGCGAATCCGCCGCCGGCACTGCTTACGCTGTCGGACTATGGCGCGGAACTTGACGGCAACACGGGCATCACGCGGTTGTTTCATCTGCTGGAAGAGAAGTTGAAGACGGTCACGACCCGACTGACGCTGTTGCGCTCGGCAGAACATCTGCAGAACTGGACTCGCGTATTGCCGGCCGCGCTTGCAACCGGCGTGCTGCCGAGTTTTCACCATCCGGTCGACAAGGTGTTTCCGATGGTGTGGGCGCCCGACGTGGGCGTCGCGGCGGCGCGGCTGCTGCTCGATGCCGCGGAAACCGGCAACGGGCCGCGCATCGTCAGCATCGAGGGCCCGCGGCGCGTGAGCGCGCGGGACATCGCGGAGACGCTCGGCGCAGCCGCGGACCGCGAGATCGTCGCGCGCGAACTGCCGCGCGACGCATGGACCGCGACGCTGCTGCGCGCGGGCCTCAGTGAGCGACATGCGCAGCTGATCGTCGATCTGTACGACGTGCACAACGCGGGGCAGATCGACGTCGAGGCTGGTGTGTCGGAGCGGTTTTACGGGAAGACGACGCTGACCGATGCGCTCGCGCAACTGGTGCGGCAGCACGTGCGATGACAGCGGCGGCGACGCGTGTCGCGCATCACGCCTGCCGCCGCACCCTGCTCAACACCGCATAAGAAAGCGACCCGATCACGATCCCCCAGAACGCGGACCCGAGCCCGAGCCAAGTCATCCCCGACGCAGTCGCGAGGAACGTGATCACCGACGCTTCGCGATGATCCTCATCCTCGAAGATCCCGTGTACGTTCGCACCGATCGCACCGATCAGCGCGAGCCCGGCGAGAATCGCGACGAAAGCCTTCGGCAGTGCAAAGAACAGCGTGACGATCGTCCCCGCGAAGAGCCCGCCGATCAGGTAGATCGCGCCGTTCGCGATGCCCGCGATATAACGCCGGTCCGGATCCTCGTGCGAATCCTTGCCGGTGCACAGCGCCGCGGTGATCGCCGCGACGACGATCGTGATCCCGCCGAAGCACGCGACGACAAGCGACATCACGCTGGTTGCGGTGATGATCGGCCGCGCCGGCGTGTGATAGCCCGAGACGCGCAGGATCGTCATGCCGGGCAGGAACTGGCCGGTGAGACTCACGACGACGAGTGGCAGCGCGAGGCTGAGCGTGGTGCCGAGCGTCCATTCGGGCGCGATGAAGATCGGCCGCGCGATGCTCGGCGATACGTTGCCGAGATGCGCCATCCCGAGCAGCGTCGCGAGCGCGGCGCCGGTCAGCAACACGAGCACGATGCTGTAGCGCGGCAGCAGGCGCTTGAAGATCACGTACGCCGCGATCATCCCGAACCCGAGCACCGGCTGCGCAGTCGCGGCGGAGAACGCATGCATGCCGAACGGCAGCAGGATGCCGGCCATCATCCCGCACGCGATGCCGCGCGGAATGTGGCGCACGAGCCGGTCGAAATAGCCGGTGATGCCGATCACGAGGATGATCAACGCGGCCGTGATGTACGCGCCGACGGCCTGGTTCAGCGTCAGTTGCGGAAAGAGGCCGACGAGCAGCGCGGTGCCGGGCGCCGACCATGCGGTCACGATCGGCACCTTCAGTTTCCAGCTCGCGAAGAGGCCCGACACGCCCGCGCCGATCGAGATCGCCCAGACCCACGATGCCACCATCTCATTGGATACATGCGCGGCCTGCGACGCCTGGAAGAAGATCGCGAGCGGGCCCGCGTAGGAAATCAGCACCGCGAGAAAGCCGGCGGTGACCGCGGAGACGGACCAGTCGTTGCCGATCGAGCGGATCGCGCCGGGCGAGGTGTTCGGTTGCATCGTCGTAGGGGAGTGCGGCGCGCGGCCGGGAGGCTGAGCCGGGGCGAATGATTGTTGGAGGCCCCGGACGATCCGTCATTCTGGGCATTGCCGCCGAAATTGGCAATTTGCCGATGAGGATCGGTGTTGTCGGCTTTTCGTAAGCAATGCGCGTCGCGGCAGCCGCGCGGCCTTGCGCGGGCGTCGCCGCAGCGGGCGCCTTCCCGGCGCAGCGCGACCCGCTCAAGCGTTACGTACTGATCTGAAGATACCCGTCGACCGCGGCGACCTTCGCACCGCTGCCCGTCGACAGCGACGCCGTGCCGTGGTCGAACGGATGCACGGGCCCGTCGGTCGGCGTCCACGCGTGGCGCGCCAGCAGTTCGCGATAGCCGCCGCGGATCACGAAGCCGCCGCATTTCTCCAGATACGCGTCGCGCCGCATCCGGTACGCGCGCGGCAGGTCGTACCACGGCAGCCTCGGCAGGTCGTGATGCACGAGGTGATAGTTGTTGTTCAGGTACAGCAGCCGCATCGCGAAGCCAGCCTCGTTGATGACGATGCGCGCCTTCGGATGCCGCGCGGCGCGGTGCTCGAACAGCGAACGGATCATCGCGAGCGACAGCGCGGGCCACGTGACGGCCAGCAGGTAGTACCACCACGGCACGCCGATCGCCCGCTGCAGCCATGCGAGTAGCGCGCCCACGCAGACGGCGTGCGTCACCCACATCCGCAGATAGCGGAAGTCGCCGCGCCGGAACGCCGCGAATGCGTCGGCGAACATCGCGGCGACGCTCGCCGGCGGCCCGAACACGAGACGTCCGACGAAGGTGGTGCGCGCAACGGTCAGCGCGCGACGCCAGCGCGGCAACCGCGCCCACTGCGCGCGCGATACGTAGTTCGTTTCCGGGTCGACGCCCGGCACGGTCAAGTCCTCGTCGCGGTGATGGTCGAGGTGCGTGTCGCGATAAAGCGTGTACGGATACCAGATCGTCAACGGCGGATAGCCGAGCAGCCGGTTCACGAACGCAGAGCGCGTCGGGTGGCCGTGCAGCAGCTCATGCTGCAGCGACATGTGCCACGCGCCGAGCAGGATCAGCGGCGGTGTCGCGGCCGCGAGCGACAGGCGCTCGGCACGTACGAGCAGCAGCACGGCGAGCCAGCCGCCGTAGATCGCGACGACCAGCAGCCACGTCGGCCACTCGGTGCGGGCAGTGAAGCGGGCGTCGAGTGCGGCGATCGCGCGCGCGTGGTCGACGTCGAAGTATTCGGCCATGGTGCTGGGGCGGGATGTAGCGGGTGATACGGGTGCTGCACGGGTAACGGGTAGCGGACGATCGCGCCGTTGCGGGCCGCGATGCAGGTGGCCGACTTGCGTCGCGACTCGCAGTCGACCGCTACGGCGAGCGGCTTGCGACGGCGTCGCGACACTGGAACGCTAACCGGCTCGCGTAGTCAGGCCAACCAAGCAATTTGCATTTGCTTATCGCTGCGCGACCGATAAGCATTGACCGCGCCCAGGCGCGTGCCGGACCTGTGCGAAACCCGGGCGAACGGGCTTTCTCCAACGCACCGCCGATGCGTAGAATGCGCACATGAGCCCATGGATCGCCGGACTGCCGATGTATAACGTGACGCCGCGCCACGCCGCACTGTGGCACGCGTTGCTGCGTGACGCACTCGATGCATTCGCGCGTCACGGCGGGCCGTCCGGCGTCGCGCTGCTCGACGAACCGTTCGGAGATCTGCACGCGCTGTGGCACCGCAGCGACTTGCTGTTGTCGCAGACATGCGGTTATCCGTACCGGATGCTCGGATTGCGCGATGCCGTTCACCTGATCGCGACTCCGGCATTCGATGTGCCCGGCTGCGACGGCGCGCGTTACAGCAGTGTGCTGGTGGCGTCGGCGCGCGTGCATGCGGGCGGGGCGACGACGCTGGCTGCCTGTCGCGGATTGCGGGCCGCATTCAACGGCGCGGATTCACACAGCGGGATGAACGCGTTCCGGCACGCGGTCGCGCCGCATGCGCACGACGGGCGCTTCTTCGGTTCGGTCGTGTCGTTCGGCTCGCACCTGAATGTGCTGCGCGCGCTGGCGGCAGGCGCTGCCGATTGCGCGGCGATCGACTGCGTGACGTTCGCGTATGTGCGTGACGCACTGCCCGAGCTGTTGAACGACATCCGGATCATCGGCATGACGGCGTCGGCGCCGGGCTTGCCGTTGATTGCATCGAAGGCGCTGAACGGGAGCCTCGTGGAGGGATTGCAGGATGCGCTCGATCACGCGGTCGCGGTCGATGCGGATCGGGCGACCGCACTGCGCCTGAAGGGGTTCGAGCGCCTGCCACCGGCTGCCTACGACACGATTGCCGATCTCGCGCGGGACGCGGCCGCGCACGGGTATCCCGAGCTGGCGTGATGCGGCGGCGCGGCTGCCGTGGCAGCCGCGCTACTTCAGGTCATTCCTCGTCCATCAACCGGACCTTGACCCGCTTGCCCTTGATCTTCCCCGCATTGAGCTTGCGCAGCGCGTCGCGCGCGACGCCGCGCTCGATCGCGACGTAGGTCGAGAACTCGGTCACGTTGATCTTGCCGATCTGCTTGCCGTCGAACCCCGCGTCGCCGGTCAGCGCGCCGAGCACGTCGCCCGGACGGATCTTGTCCTTGCGGCCGCCGAGAATCTGCAGCGTTTCCATCGGCGGCAGCAGCGTGTCGTTGCCGGCCGGCTTCAGTTCCGCGAGCGGATGCCATTCGACGTCGCGCTTCTGCGCCTGCTCGATCGCGCCGACGCGGCCCATCTCGTCCATGCTGGCGAGGCTCAGCGCCCAGCCTTCCTGGTCCGCGCGGCCGGTGCGGCCGATGCGGTGGACGTGCACTTCGGGGTCGGGCGTCACGTCGACGTTGATCACCGCCTCCAGCTGCGCGATGTCGAGCCCGCGCGCGGCGACGTCGGTCGCGACCAGCACCGAGCAGCTGCGGTTCGCGAACTGGATCAGCACCTGGTCGCGTTCGCGCTGTTCGAGCTCGCCGTGCAGCGCGAGCGCGTGGAAGCCCTGCGCGTGCAGCACGTCGAGCAGGTCGCGGCATTGCTGCTTGGTGTTGCAGAACGCGATCGTGCTCACCGGCCGGTAGTGGTTCAGCAACTGGCCGACCGCGTGCAGCCGCTCGGTTTCCGTCACTTCGTAGAAGCGCTGGCGGATCTTGCTGTCGTCGTGGCGCTCTTCGAGCTTCACTTCCTTCGGATTACGCAGGAACTGCTGGCTCAGCTTCGCGATGCCGTCCGGATAGGTCGCCGAGAACAGCAGCGTCTGGCGCGTCGTCGGGCACATCCGCGCGACCTTCGCGATGTCGTCGAAGAAGCCCATGTCGAGCATCCGGTCGGCTTCGTCGAGCACGAGCGTGTTCAGCGCGTCGAGCTTCAGGTTGCCGCGGTCGAGGTGATCCATGATGCGGCCCGGCGTGCCCACGACGATATGCGCGCCGTGCTCGAGGCTCTGCGCCTGCGGCCGCATCGGCGTGCCGCCGCACAGCGTCAGCACCTTCACGTTTTCCTCGGCGCGCGCGAGGCGGCGCACTTCCTGCGCGACCTGATCGGCGAGCTCGCGCGTCGGGCACAGGATCATCGCCTGCACGTCGAAGCGGCGCGCGTCGAGGCGCGCCAGCAGCGCGAGCGAGAACGCGGCGGTCTTGCCGCTGCCCGTCTTCGCCTGCGCGATCAGGTCCTGGCCGGCCAGCGCGATCGGCAGGCTCGCGGCCTGGATCGGCGTCATGTCGACATAGCCGAGCTGCGTGAGGTTCGCGAGCGTGGCGGGCGTCAGCGGCAGTGCGCTGAACGGCGTGGCGGTCGATTGGGTCATGTCAGGAGAGGTCTCCGAGGTAAGGGCGGCCTTCCATCTGTTCGTAGAGGACGTTACCTTCATCGTCCTCGAAGCGTTCGAGATAATTGCGCGCGCCGCACAGCGGGCAGCGGAACAGCAGCCCCTGGCCTTCGTCCTTGATGACGACGTCGGACGTCTCCCACTGCGTGCCGCAGCTCTGGTTTCGGCAGGTAAACACGGTCTTTCTCCAGCTGAATTCGGTTGATGGCGCACCCGGCGGGCGCGGCAACGGCGTGCGGCGCTCGCGCGGCTCGGGCGCGGGCCGCACCGGCGGTCGCGTGGACCGCGTCGATGCGGATGGTGGATCGGGTGGCGACGGCGTCGCGCGTGCCCGCAATTCTAGCGGATGCGGGGGGCCGGCAGTGGGCGACACGGTGCGCGGACCGGCAGCGGACGAGCGTCGAGGCGCGGCCGGGGAGGGCGTCGCCGACGGGTGCGAGCGGCGCCGCCAGCATCCGCCATGAAAAACGGCCGCCCCGAAGGGCGGCCGTGCGATGCGGCGAAACGGGGCCGGACGCGTTACAGCGCCATGTCGGCCGATGCCTTCGCGGGGCGCGCCGGGGCGGTGCCCGTCGCCTGCGACGGCGCCGTCAGGTCGATCTTCGGCGGCGGAGAGAGCTGCAGCACGTCGCTCGTGTAGGTCCATTCCTCGACGACCTTCGCCGGGCTGTCGTTCAGCTTCGTGCCGTAGCTCGGCACGATCTGGCGGAGCTTCTGCTGCCATTCGGGCGTCGCGACCTTGTCCTTGAACACCTTCTGCATCAGGTTCAGCATGATCGGCGCGGCCGTCGACGCGCCCGGCGATGCGCCGAGCAGGCCCGCGATGCTGCCGTCCTGCGAGCTGACGATCTCGGTGCCGAGCTTCAGCACGCCGCCCTTCTTCGGGTCGCGCTTGATGATCTGCACGCGCTGGCCGGCCTGCCACAGGCGCCAGTCTTCCTTCTTCGCGTCCGGGAAATATTCCTTCAGCGCGTTGTAGCGATCGTCGTCGGACAGCATCAGCTGGCCGGCGAGGTACTGGACGAGCGGGAATTCGTCGACGCCCACGCGCATCATCGGCGCGACGTTGTGCAGGTTGGTGCTCTTCGCGAGGTCGAAGTACGAGCCGTTCTTCAGGAACTTGGTCGAGAACGTCGCGAACGGCCCGAACAGGATGATCTTCTTGCCGTCGATGATGCGCGTGTCGAGGTGCGGCACCGACATCGGCGGCGAGCCGACCGACGCCTTGCCGTACGCCTTCGCGAGGTGGCGCTTCACGACCTCGGGGTTGTCGGTCACGAGAAACGAGCCGCCGACCGGGAACGCGCCGTAGTCCTTCGCCTCGGGGATGCCCGACGCCTGCAGCAGGTGCAGCGCGCCGCCGCCCGCGCCGATGAACACGAATTTCGCGTCGACGGCTTGCGGCGGTTCATCCGAATGCAGCTTCACCCACGACACGTGCCACGTGCCGTCCGCGTTGCGCGAGATCTCGCGCACTTCGCTCGACAGCGACAGCGTGAAGTTCGGCTGCGTCTTCAGGTAGCCGACGAACTGGCGCGTGATCTCGCCGAAGTTCACGTCGGTGCCGATCGGCGTCCACGTCGCCGCGACCTTCTGGTTGCGGTCGCGGCCTTCCATCATCAGCGGCACCCACTGCTTGATCTGGTCGTGGTCTTCCGAATACTGCATCCCGCGGAACAGCGGGCTCGCCTGCAGCGCGTCGTAGCGCTTCTTCAGGAAGCGGACGTTGTCGTCGCCCCACACGAAGCTCATGTGCGGCGTCGAGTTGATGAACGAGTGCGGATTCTTCAGCACGCCCTGCCTGACTTGCCAGGCCCAGAACTGGCGCGAGATCTGGAACGACTCGTTGATCTCGATCGCCTTCGAGATGTCGATCCTGCCGTCCGCCTTCTCCGGCGTGTAGTTCAGTTCCGCGAGCGCCGAGTGGCCGGTGCCCGCGTTGTTCCAGCCGTTCGAGCTTTCCAGCGCGACGCCGTCGAGGCGTTCGACCATCGTCATCGACCAGTCGGGCTGAAGCTCGTGCAGCCACACGCCGAGCGTCGAGCTCATGATGCCGCCGCCCACCAGCAGGACGTCGACCTTCTTCGTATCGGCGGCATGCGCGGACGACGCCGCGACGCACAGCGCGAGCGCCGACAGTATTACCCGTAACGTTTTGATCACAGCAGATCCCTTTTTCAACTTGGATGCATCGGTTTGCCATGCCGCCCGGCCGATGCGGATTCGCGTCCGGCCCGCGCATCCGGAAATCCGGACCGCGAATCCGGAATTCCGGAACGGCCGCGTTCGCCGTTGCATTTGCGCACGCGAAGCCGTTGCGAAGGACACCTTCGGATCGACTTCATGAAGTCAAGCAATCGCGTGCTTCACGGTCGTGCCGGGCGCGCGCGGGCCCGTGCCGCAGGCCTCGCCGGACGGCGCTTCAGGCCGCGTCGAAAGAGGCCGCGTGCAAAGCGTTTCGCGGGGGCGGGATGGCAAGGGGCGCGTAATATAACCGAACTCGATTGCCGTGTCGCACGCGCGGAATATCCTTGTTTTCGTGGGGTTTTTTGCGTGTCCGGGTTTCCGGAACGACGGTGCGCGGAACGGGAGGAACGGCGCGGTCGGAACGGTCGCGACGCGCGCGATATCGATACTTCATCCGGACCGCGGCGTTGCACCGCGATCCGGTTCCGGTCACGGCATCACTTCGACGAAGCGCTCCGGCAAAAGTGTTCGTACGCCTGCGCCGAATTCGCAAAGCCTTGCGCCTTCGCGAGTTCCCACGGACGCTCGCATTGCTGCGTGCGTTCGCACCATGCGTAGCCGGCCGAGCCGATGCAGCCATGCGCATCGCGATCGCCGCCGACGATCGGCGGCGCGGCTTGGGCGGTTTGCGCGGCGTGCGAGGCCTGCGTGTCCTGCCCGGCGACATCGGGCGGAAGCGGCGAAGCCGGCTGAGTCGCGCACGCGCCCAATGCAAGCGCGCAGGCGATCATGGCGGCAAGCGACGCGGAAGAAATGCAATGCTTCATACGGTAGCGCTCCATGGGATGAGATTCGACGGTGGATGCCCGCGGACGGGCGCTTGAACGATTCGATCACGTATCCGGCACCGGCACGCGCGACGAGAACTTGACGTCGCGCGGCGCGCTGCGCGTCACGACGCCTGCACGCGGCGCGTGTCGGCCCGGCGCTGCTGTTCGGCGTCGTGCACGATGTGCAGCTCGCGTGTGCGGATCGGCAGTGCGCAGTCCGCATCGGCAAGCGTCTTGCGCACCTGGCGCGCGAGGCGCCAGCGCATCGCCCAGAACGTGTCGGGGTGCGTCCACACGCGCACGTTCGCGATCACCGTGCTGTCGTCGAAACGCATCACCATCACGTCCGGTGCGGGATCCTGGAGGACGTCGGGATCGGCTTCCGCCAGCGCGCGCAGTGCGTCGAGTGCACGATCGATGTCGTCGTGCACGGACACTTCCACTTCCAGATCGAGACGCCGCGTCGGATTGCGCGTGTAGTTGCGGATCGCGCTGCCCCACAGCGCGCTGTTCGGCACGTATTCGCAGATGCCGTCCGGCTTCGTCAGCCGCGTCATGAAGAGCCCGACTTCTTCCACCGTCCCGGCGACGTTCGAGCCGCCATCGATGAAGTCGCCCACCTTGAATGGCCGCAGCAGCAACAGCATGATGCCGGCCGCGATGTTCTGCATCGTGCCCTGCAGTGCGAGCCCGATCGCGAGGCCGGCCGCGCCGAGCACCGCGACGACGCTCGCGGTTTCGATGCCGAGCTGCGACAGCGCGCCGACGATCGCGACGATGCGGATGCCCCACACGGCGACGTCGCAGAGGATCGGCCGCAGCGTGTCGTCGACGCGCTCCTTGTTCGCGAGCAGCCGGTTCAGCCAGTTGCCGATGCGTTTCGACAGCCACCAGCCCGCGACGAGCAGCGCGAGGGCGGCGCAGAGCCTGAGCGAGAGCGTGGACAGCGCGTTCCACAGGAACGTCCAGCGTTCCGGATGAAGATGATCGAGAAACATGACGGGATTCCGGGTTGAGGGCGGAAGGCGCGCGACGAATGCCGGCGACCGTCAATGTCGGACAGGCATGCGCTCGCGCGTCGGCAGCCCTCGACTGTACACGCCATGCGGGTTTTCGCGCGAACGCATGGGTGACGGCACGCGATTTTCGGTTTCGCGGCCAGCGCGTCGCGGCGGTGTGGTTTTCCGCGGAAACGGGCTCGTCGGATGCCCGCGCCGGGACCTCGACTTCGACCTCGACCGCTCGCCGCGCGCGGACGCGCGGTTCGCGACGCCGGCCGCACGTGGCGCATGCGGCCGTGCCGCCCCGCGCCGGCGGGCGGCGTCGATGCGGATCGCCACGCCGGACGGCGTGGCGAACATCGACAGGATCGAGCGGCTTAGCCCAGCGGCCAGTTCAGGATCGCGATGCCGTCGTTGTAGTCGCCGTCCGTGCCGTCTTCCGAGCCGACCAGCCCGAAGTAGGTTTTCTTGAAGATGTCGACCTGGCGCGAGCCGATCTTCGACGGCTTGCCGTTCGCCGTCACGACCACGCGCACCTTCCCCTTGCCCGAGTTCACGATCTGCGTGTTCAGGTTCGCGTCCTGCGTGCCGGCGCCCTGGAACGTCGCGGCCGGTTTCGGGTTGTCGTCGACATAGACTTCGATCGTCTGCTGTGCGGACGAATTGACCAGCGCCGTCACGCCGAACGCGATGTTCGGCGGCAGGTTGAAGATGCCGTCGCGCTCGCCGCCGCCGGCCGTCGTCGGTTCCGGCTGCGCGGGTTGCGGCGTCGCCTTCGAGAAGTAATTGACCACCGCGCCGACACCGAACTTCGCCGCCGCGCCGGGCAGGACACCGGTCGCGCCGGCCCACGTCACCGTGCACGCGATCACCTGGCCCGCCGCATCGGCCTTCACCTTGTTCTGCCAGCTGCCGACGTCGAAGCTGTACGGGATGGTCGCGATGTCGACGAACACGTCGTATTGCGGCAGTTTTTCCACGAGCTGCGCGGTCATGAACTGACGCATCCGGTCGAGCACCGCCTGGTCGCCGTTCGCCTGCACGGCGGTTGCGTCGTTGCCGGCGAGCTGCAGAAGCGCATACAGGTCGTCGTGGGTAAAGGGTTGTGTCATGTCGTCCTCGTCTTGATGGATTGTCTTTGCGCGATGCGGCCGGCGAGCGGATGTCGCCGTGTCGTGCGTGGCGCGGCGCGCCGGACATGCCGCGCCGCGAATCTTCGTCAGCGTTCGGCCGTCAGCCGATCGGCCATTGCAGCACGACGATGCCGTCGTTGTAGTCGCTGTCGTGACCGTCTTCCGAGACGACGATTCCGAAGTTGACCGTGAACGGCGAGCCGTCCGATTTCTTGCCGGTGATCGGCGCGAGGCGGGCATCGGTGGCTGACGTCTTGCCGTTCACCGTCACTTCGAAGCGGAGTTTGCCGTTGCCGGAATTCAGCGTGGCTTCGCGCGGGCCGTCGCGCGTGGTCAGCTTGTGATAGGCGGCGGGCTCCTTGCTGTCGCCGATGAACAGCTTGATGTGCTGCTGCTCGGCGGCATTCGCGAAGAAAATCGCGCGGAAGTCGGTGTTCGGCGGAATCGAAAACTCGCCGGCGCGATTCGAGGACGTTTGAGAGTCGGCCATGCTTGCCTCCTGAAGGTCGGTGGATAAGGCGTTTTGTGCGTCGCGCAAACGTTTGCCGTTTAAAACGCGACGCGGCCAAGCATGGCGAAAAATAAATAAAAAAATATTCGACCGGGAATGGAAGTTGTCCAGAAAATCGGAGGTCGAAACAGTCCGATTTAATGATGAGTGTTTAATCGAATATGGATATAGGTTTCCTCGAAATGATTTCGCTGCGCGTCACGCTTTTTTGAATAATGAACGGGTGCGCTGGCGGGAACAGCGCGAGGATCTGGCTTCGGCGCCCGTCGGAACGCGCAGATTTATTCCTTCGATGTTGCGATGCGCTCGCCTGATACACCTGACAGGCGATTAATTTCGAGATTAGAGTTATCGTGCACGGCGCGCGCTTGATATTCGGCGGCTTTTATTCAATCGACCCTTGCCGGGCCCTCACGAGGACAGTGCGATGACGAAACCCGATAGTCTGAAAGGCGAGATAAAGGGGCAGGCTCAGGAGGCAGACCGTCACAACCTGGCGCGGCCGGCGGTGAATGGCGCGTTGTGGGCGCGCGGCCTGACGACGCAGCGCGTGGCCGATCTGTTCAGAACCCTGCCGGGCCTCCCGGGGCACTGGATGCAGCTGCAAAACGAAGTCAACGCTGGGAATCGCTATTTCTACGGCGTCCAGAACGGTCACCAGACGACCGACGAAGGAAAGGAACTGATCCGCTGGATCGCCGACGCGGTGGTCAGCGCCGCGCAGCGGGCGGGGTTCGATTTTCCGTTGCAGCAGCTTCGGTTCACGGCCGACACGGGGTGGTTGAAGCTTCAGCGCGTGTCGGGGCGCGTGATGGTGTTGTCGAGGCCGTAAGCGTGGCGGGCGGTTGTCGACATGCCGGCATGTCGTGGGGCGCGTCAGCAGCGGCAGCGGGAACGCGCGCTGCCATCGACGATCGAGCATGGCCGCGCGCAGGCGGCCGACGGGATCACTGACCGAAGCGCTGCGCGACGGCGTCCTTCAACCGCGCGGCGGTGATTTCGCCCATGTGCGATTCGACGAGTTCGCCCTTCGCATCGAAGAACAGCGTCGTGGGCAGCCCGCGCGACCCGTATGCATGCATCGCACGCAACGGCGGATCGAGCAGCACGTTGTCGAAGCGCAGCCCCTGCTGTTCGAGGAACGCGCGCACCGCCTGCGCGTTTTCTCCCTGGTTGAGCATCAGCACCGTGATGCCGGGATGCTCCCGCTGCGCCTGTTCGAGGATCGGCATTTCGCGCCGGCAAGGCGCGCACCACGTTGCCCACAGGTTCACGACGACCGGCTTGCCGGCAAAGCGTTGCGGCAGCACGGGCGTCGAATCGAGCGCTTCGAGCTGCATCGCGGCGAACGGCGGCGCGGTGCGCTGCAGCGTCGCGAGCGTGCCTTGCGCGATACCCCATGCGGCGAGACCCGCGACGATGCCGGCTGCCACCGGGCGGCGCAGCGTGGGCAGGCGACGCAGCCGCCACACGGCGAACACCAGCGCGACGGCGATGCCGATGCGCCAGTCGAAGCCGCCGTCGCCGAGCGCGATGATGGACCGTGGCGCCGCTGCATATTCGCGCCACCATTGCGCGACATAGCCGATGCGCGCGGCGACGAGCCCGAGCAGCAGCACGTCGAGGATCAGGCTCGACGCGGTCTTGTGCTGGCCGTCGGGCGGGCGGCGCTGGATGAAGCGGGCGACGAGCCACGCCAGCAGCGCGGCGGCGGCTACCGCGACGACGCGGATCGAGAAGGGACCGATGCTCAACATGGGAAGAAAAAAGTGCGGGGATCGTGGATCGACCGGTGAAGGCGACACCGTTGCCGGTCATGTGGCGTTTCGACCCTGCGTGACGCATGCGGGTTCCCGTTGCGAGCTCGCGACATGCGTCGCCCTGCGCGCGCGGATTGCATGCCGGGTACGAGCATTCAGGATGACGTTGCTTTCGTCGAAGCGTCTCGAAGCATCAGGTCGGCTGACGATCGCGCAGCACCGGTAATTACTGCCTGTTTCCACCGGAGCCGGGCGACGCGCCGCCGAGCCGGTACGCGGTGAAGAACTCGTACCACGGCGAACCCTGACCGACCGGCACGCCGAGTGCCGACGTCCGCTGCTTCAATGCCGCGAACACGTCGTCGATACGCGCGGCCTGCGCGGCATCGCTGAACGGACGCGGCTTCGCCCTGCCGGCCGCGAACGCGCCGTAGGCGATCGCGAGCAGGCGCGCGCTGTCGTCGATCGAGAAGATCGACGCGCTGATCGCTTCGACGAAGCGCGGCCGGTCCGCTTCGCGCGACGCGGCGATGCACTGGAACACGATCGCCGACACTTCATGCAGGTCGTTCGCGCGCAGCAATGCCGGCAGGCGTGCGGCGATCCGGTCGGCCGGTTCCTCATGCAGCGCGGCGCCGAAGTCGAGCACGGCGGCCATCGGGTTGCCGTCCTGCTTCACGCGATCGAGCGCCGATGCAGACGCGGTGGCCGCCGCTTGCGCGTCATCGCCGGACGCGGCGCGCAGCACGTCCGCCACCTGCTGCCGCCACTCCGGAAAGATCATCCGCACGTTGCCGAACTGCTCGCCGCCTTGTGCGGCCGGATTCCAGCGATAAACGATCGTGCCGCCGTGAATGAACGGCGAATACAGATGCTCGGGCGTTTGCGGCAGCGGCCGCTGGTTGATCGGCAGCCACGCGAGCGTCAGCCAGTCGTAGCGGCCGGTGGCGGGCACCGACGGGCTCGAACTCGCGACGACCTGCCAGGTGCCGCGATTCGCATAACGCCGACGCGCATCGGGCACCGCGACGGTTTGCTGTTTCGCGGTATCGAAGTAGGTCGTGCCGGTCACGTTTTCGCCGCTGTCCGGGGCCGGCGTGAGGGTCGCGATGACCCACGCTGCGCCGTCGGCCGAGCGATAGTCCGACGGCCGCAGCGTGGCGACGTCGTGCACCATGCGCGTTTCGGCGGCGACGGGGCTCGGCGGAAGATGGGCGGGACCGGCGACGATACTCGGCATGGACATTCCTCGGAATCGGGTGCGTATCGACGGACGCGAACCGAACGTGAAAGTGGCTGGCGCCGCATGTCGTCTCTCGTAACTGTAGAACGCCGCCGCCGGAAACGGAAACCGGTCGCGGCGGCCCCAACTCGCGCAACGCGCTCACGCGCACCGACGCTTCGGCTTACCATGCGCATCCTGGGCCAGCACGACGCACACCGATCGGGAGCGCACATGACCGACACGAAAGCCATTACCGAACACTGGACGCACGTGGCCGACCAATGGATCGACTGGGCCGGCAGACCGGGCCACGATGCGTTCTGGAAGTATCGCGAGGGGTTGGCGGCTTACCTCGGCCGAGGCAGCGGTCACGCACTGGAAATCGGCTGCGGCGAGGGCCGCGTGAGCCGCGAACTGAAGGCGCTCGGCTACGACGTGACCGCGAGCGACGCGGTGCCCGCGATGCTCGACGCCGCCCGTCGCGCGGATTCCGCGCACCGCTACGCACTTGCCGATGCGGCATCGCTGCCATTCGATCCGGCAAGCTTCGATGTCGTGATGGCGTACAACGTGCTGATGGATCTCGACGACATGGCGGCCGCATTGCGCGAGGCGCGCCGCGTGCTGAAGCCGGGCGGGCTGCTGTTCGTGTCGCTCGTGCATCCGTTCCGCGATCGCGGCCGTTTCGCGGGGCCGCAGCCCGACGCGCCGTTCGTGCTCGAAGGCACGTATTTCGGCAGCGAGCATTTCGAAGGCGTGGAAACGCGCGACGGGTTGTCGATGCATTTCGCGGGCTGGTCGCTGCCGCTGCAGGCCTACATGGATGCGCTGGAGGCGGCCGGCTTCGCGATCGTGTCGCTGCGCGAGCCGCCGCCCGACCGCGCCGACACGGACACGCTGAAGCAGTGGTCGCGCGTGCCGCTGTTCCTGTGGATCAAGGCGCGGCCGCTGGCATGAACCCGCCGCCGCGCCCCCGCGTGCGGCCCCCTCAGCGCGGCAAGACCTTCCGGTAGATCACGAATCCGGTTTTTTCCGCGACGGTGTCGTAGAGCCGCATCGCCGTGTGATTCGTCTCGTGCGTCTGCCAGTACACGCGTTCGGCGCGTTGCGCCTGCGCGGCGTCGTACACGGCTTCGATCAACGCGCGGCCCACGCCCTTGCCGCGTTCGCTCTCGAGCGTGAAAAGATCCTGCAGATAGCAGGTCGGCCCGATCAGCGTCGTGCTGCGGTGATACAGGAAGTGCACGAGCCCGACGAGCCGGCCGTCGCGTTCCGCGACGCGCGCATGCACGGGCTCGTAACCGTCGAAGAAGCGCGACCACGTCAGCTGCGTGATCTCGTGCGGCAGCGCGGTGTCGCCGAAGCGGCCGTAGAAGCGGTTGTAGCCGTCCCACAGCGGCAGCCAGTTGTCGAAATCGTCTTCCCGCACGGAGCGTATGGTCAGGCCGGTGTCGGTAGCGTTCATGGTCGCGAACCTTTCGAGGATGGATGAATTGAAGCGTTGCCGGCGCGGCCGGAAACGAGAACGGACATCCACGATAGAAAGTTCGTGGCACCATGTGTAGACCCATGACATTCCCACATTCTGGAGCCACGATGGATTACGCGGTGCTGCTGTCGACCTTCGAGCGCGAGGTGGGGCCGCACGCGGTCACGCGGATGTCGCAGCAGCAGCGGCTGTACGCGTGTCTGCGCGACGCGATCCTGAGCGGCCGCATCGCCGAAGGCGCGCGGCTTGCCGCCTCGCGCACGCTGGCCGACGAACTCGGCATCGCGCGCAACTCGGTGCTGTACGCGTACGAGCGGCTCGCGTCGGAAGGGTTCGTGACCGGCACGCGGCAGGGCACGGTGGTCGCCCGGATGGGTTTGTGCGGGTCGCGGATCGTCGCCGCGGCGCCCGCCGGCGATGCGGCGATGTTGTCGCGGCGCGTCGCGCAGGCGGAGCGCGCGACGAGCGGCCTCGACGAATCGCTGCCGTTCATGCCGGGCGTGCCGGCCGTCGACGAATTCCCGCTCGCGCAGTGGCGGCGCTGCATCGAACGTGCATGGCGCGCGGCGGGGTCGGCGCAGCTCGGTTATCAATCGGCGGAAGGCGACGCGGTGCTGCGCGACGCGATCGCCGGTTATCTGCGTGCATCGCGCGGCGTGCGTTGCGACGCCGCGCAGGTGATCGTCACCGACGGCACGCAGGGCGCGCTCGACCTGTGCGCCCGCGCGCTGGCGGACGCGGGCGACGTCGCCTGGATCGAGAACCCGGGCTATCACGGCGCGCGCAACGCGTTTCTCGCGGCCGACCTGCACGTCGAGCCGATCGGCGTCGATGCGCAGGGGCTGGCGCCGCATCCGGACGACTGGCGCGATCGTCCGCCGAAGCTCGTCTACATCACGCCGTCGCACCAGTACCCGCTCGGCGCGGTGATGAGCCTCGAACGGCGGCTCGCGCTCGTCGCGCAGGCGCGCGCGGCCGGCGCATGGATCGTCGAGGACGACTACGACAGCGAGTTTCGCCACCACGGCACGCCGCACGCGGCCGTGCAGGGGCTCGCGGACGACGCGCCGGTGATCTACCTCGGCACGTTCAGCAAGGTGATGTTTCCGGCGTTGCGGCTCGGCTTCATGGTGGTGCCGCCCGCGCTCGCGCAGCCGCTGCGCGACGCGGCGGGCGCGCTGATGTTGCAGGGCCGCGCGGTCGAGCAGCGTGCACTCGCGGACTTCATCGAGGCCGGGCATTTCACGCGGCATCTGCGGCGCATGCGCCGCGTGTATGCCGAGCGGCGCGATGCGCTGCACGACGCGCTGGTGCGGCGATTGAGCACGCGGCTGACGGTGTCGGGCGGCGCGGGCGGCATGCATCTGTCCGCGCGGCTCGACGTGCCGGTGGCGGACACGGAGCTGAGCCGCGTCGCGCAGGCGCGCGGGCTGATCCTGCGGCCGCTGTCGTCGTTCTGCGTGCCGGGCACGGCGCACGGCTACAACGGGCTCGTGCTCGGCTACGGCGGCGTGCCGGCCGAGCGGATGGACGCGCTCGCGCGGCGGATCGGCGAGATGATCGACCGCGCGCTGGCCGGGCGGTGAGACTTACGTCCGTCGCGCCGGTCCGCCGTTGCGTCGGCGCGTCCCTGCCCGTTGGTCCGCTCAGCCGCGCATCGGCGGGTTGAGTTGCGCGAACGCGTCCTGGCGGCGATACGGGAAGTACGGATACGGCGCTTCGACCGCACTCGCCGCATCGAGCTTCGCGATCTGCGCGTCGGTCAGCGACCAGCCGACCGCGCCGAGGTTCTGGCGCAACTGCTCCTCGTTGCGCGCGCCGACGATCACCGACGACACGGTCGGGCGCTGCAGCAGCCAGTTCAGCGCGATCTGCGGCACGGTCTTGCCGGTTTCCTCGGCGATCGCGTCGAGCGCATCGACCACGTCGTACAGCCGTTCGTCGTCGACCGGCGGGCCGAAGCCGGCCGTGTCGTGCAGGCGGCTGCGTTCGGGCATCGGCGCATCGCGGCGGATCTTGCCCGTGAGCCGGCCCCAGCCGAGCGGGCTCCACACCAGTGCGCCGAGGCCCTGGTCGGCGCCCAGCGGCATCAGGTCCCACTCGTAGTCGCGGCCGACGAGCGAGTAGTAGACCTGGTTCGCGACGTAGCGCGACCAGCCGTGCCGGTCGGCCGCAGCGAGCGACTTCATGATCTGCCAGCCCGCGAAATTCGACACGCCGATATAGCGCAGCTTGCCCGCGCGCACCAGGTCGTCCAGCGTCGACAACACTTCCTCGACCGGCGTGGCCGCGTCGAACGCGTGAAGCTGCAGCAGGTCGATGTAGTCGGTGTCGAGGCGGCGCAGCGCGTCGTCGACCGCGCGGATCAGCCGCGGGCGCGACGTGCCTGCGTCGTTCGGGCCGTCACCGGTCGGCAGGCCCGTCTTGGTCGAGATGAGCACCTGATCGCGCCGTCCGTGGATCGCGGCGCCGAGCACCTGCTCGGATGCGCCGTCCGAATACACGTCGGCGGTGTCGAACAGGTTGACGCCGGCGTCGAGGCAGATATCGACCAGGCGGCGCGCTTCGTCGACGCCGGTGTTGCCCCATGCGCCGAACAACGGGCCGGTGCCGCCGAACGTGCCTGCGCCGAAGCTCAGCACGGGAATCTTGAGGCCGGAGCGGCCGAGCGTGCGGTATTCCATGTCGTGTGCCCTCTCGTCGTCGAGGCCGGCGCGTGAATGCGCCGGAAAGGTAGCGCTCACTCTAGCGCTTGCGGTTGATCCGGATAATTGGGCAGACTTCGAAAATATCCTTCGGAGGAAGCGAAGAATGCTGCTCGACAATCTTGCGCTGTTCCTGCGCATCGTGGAGAAGGGCGGGCTGGCCGCGGCCGGCCGCGAGGTCGGGCTGTCGCCGGCCACGGTTTCCGAACGGCTGGCGGCGCTCGAGAGTTACTACGGCGCGGCGCTGCTCACGCGCACGACCCGCGCGATCAGCCTGACCGACGAAGGACGCACGCTGGTCGCGGGCGCGCGGCGCCTGCTCGCCGAGGCCGACGAACTCGAAAGCCGCGTGAGGCTGGGCGCGCAGACGCTGTCGGGGCCCGTGCGGCTGAGCGCGCCGGCCGATCTCGGGCAGGCGCGCGTCGTGCCGGTGGTCGACGCGTTCCTGACCGAGCATCCCGGCGTCACGGTCGACCTGCATCTCGGCGACGGCTACGTCGATCTCGTCGGGCAGGGGCTCGATTTCGCGATCCGGCGCGGCACGCTTGCGGACAGCGCGTTGCGCAGCCGTTCGCTCGGCCGTTCGCGCCGCGTGGTGTGCGCCGCGCCCGCGTATCTCGCCGCGCACGGCACGCCGCGGCATCCGGACGAACTCGCCGCGCACGACTGCATCGTGATGCGCTTCGGCCAGGAGCTGTATGCCGAGTGGCCGTTCCGCATCGACGACGAACTGAAACGCGTGATGGTGCGCGGCCGGCGCGTGGCCAACGACGGCGCCCTTGTGCGTGCGTGGTGTGTCGCGGGGCGCGGTATCGCGCTGAAATCGCGACTCGACGTCGAGCAGGATCTGGCGTCCGGCGCGCTCGTCGAAATCCTCCGCGACTTCTCGCCGGGCGAAGTCGACCTGCAGATCGTCTATCCGGGCGGTGCGGTGCAGCCGCGGCGCGTGCGGGCGCTGATCGAAAGGTTGGCGCAGGCGCTGACCGCCGAGTGATCGCAACCAACCGGATCACATCGGCTGGCGCTCCCGGGTCGGCCTCCGACGCGATGACGTCGAATGCGGCGCAGCAGCGCAGAGGCCGCTTCCGGCACCTTCCCGCACGCCGGCAAACGCAACGATCCTCCGCGCAACCCGGTTGCCCACGTTTCGTCATTTAGCTAATATTCGAAACGTCAAACGAGGCCGAACCATGGACGACGTCACCCGCATCAGCGCACTGGCCAACGAAAGCCGTCTGGCCGTGATGCGCTGGCTCAAGCAGCCGCGCAAGCATTTCCCGCCGCAGCCGCATGGCGACTTCGACGAACTCGGCGTGTGCTGCACGTACATCACCGAGAAGCTCGGCATCGCGCCGGCGACGACCACGCGCCACATGCGCATCCTCGCGGATGCGGGGCTCGTGCAGGCGACGCGCGTCGGCAAGTTCACGTACTACAAGCGGATCGACGATGCGCTGCATCGGTTGGGCCGCGATCTCCTGCAACTCTGATCTTCACAGAGGCAAACGACATGGATGAACTCGCCCTGCTGGCCGACGCCGACCGGCGCGCGCGCGCGTATCTCGCAGCAGCCGGCGAACGGCGCGCGTATCCCGATGCGGCCGCGCTCGCCGGTCTTGCGGCCTTCGACGAACCGCTGCCCGATACGGGCCGCCCGGCCGACGACGTGCTGCGCCTGCTCGACGAGCGCGGCACGCCCGCGACCGTCGCATCGAACGGCCCGAACTACTTCGGCTTCGTGATCGGCGCGACGCTGCCGGCCGCGGCGGCGGCCGAGCGGCTGATGCTTGCGTGGGACCAGTGCGCGTCGTCGTTCGCGAATTCGCCGGTGGCCGCGACGATCGAGCGGCAGGCCGCGCGCTGGGTCATCGACGTGCTCGGGCTGCCGGAGGGCAGCGCGGTCGGCTTCGGCACGAGCGCGACGGCCTGCACGCTGGTCGCGCTGGTCGCCGCGCGGCGTGCGCTGCTCGCGCGCAAGGGCTGGGACGTCGACGAAGCGGGCCTGATCGGCGCACCCGAGGTGAAGGTCGTGCTCTCCGAACTCGCGCACGTCACGGTGAAGAAGGCGCTGCGGGTGCTCGGCTTCGGGATGAAGCGCCTGATCGTCGCGCCGGTCGACCCGCACGGCCGCATCGATCCCGCGCAATTGCCGCCGCTCGACGACATGACGATCCTCTGCGTGCAGGCCGGCGAAGTGAACACCGGCGAATTCGATCCGTTCGCGGCGCTGGTTCCGCGCGCGAAGGCCGCCGGCGCGTGGGTGCACGTGGATGGCGCGTTCGGGCTGTGGGCGCGCGCGTCGTCGAAGCGCGCGCTGACCGACGGTGTCGACGGCGCGGACAGCTGGACCACCGATGGCCACAAGTGGCTCAACACGCCGTACGACGGCGCGATGGTGATCTGCCGCGACGCGGCCGCGCTCGCAACCGCGATGAACAGCGATGCCGTCTACCTGAGCGGCGCGCAGGACGCGCAGAAGAACCTCAACCTCGAATTCTCGCGGCGGGCGCGCGGCATTCCGGTGTGGGCCGCGCTGCGCGCGCTCGGCCGCGCCGGCGTGGCGACGCTGGTCGAGCGGCATTGCGCGCAGGCCCAGCGCGTCGCCGACGGCCTGCGCGCGGCCGGCTACGACGTGCTGAACCGTGTCGTGCTGAACCAGGTGCTCGTGCGCGCCGGCACCGACGACGAGACGATCGCGATCCTTCAGGCCGCGCAGGATTCGGGCGACGTCTGGTTCGGGCAAACCGTGTGGCAGGGGCGGCCGGCGTTCCGGATCAGCGTGTCGTCGTGGCGCACGGAGGACGAACACATCGATCGCCTCGTCGCCTTGCTGACGAAGCTGCGCGGCGTGCACGTGGGCTGAGCGACGTCTCCAGGGCGCGGTGGACGAGGATCGTGCCGGCGATCTCGTCCGCGTGAAAATGTCGGACAATAGCGCGGCATGCACGCCGCGCCCGCCCGGGCGGCGCGTTCAACCGCTGCATTGACGCCGACGAGATCCCCATGTCCACGACACCTCCCAGGGAACTGCTGAAAGCCGCCGACATCGCGAAAATGGAACCGACCCGCGCGGTGCATTCGCTCAATCCCAACGCCGTTCGCCTCAAACGACAGCTCGGCGACCTGACCGGCCTCACGCAGATCGGCGCGCATCTGCTGACGCTGATGCCCGGCCACGAATCGGCCGAGTATCACCGCCACCTGTACGAGGAAGAATGCGTGTACGTGCTGTCCGGCACCGGCACGGTCACGATCGGCGAACGCACGTGCGAAATCGGGCCGGGTGACTTTCTCGGCTTCCCGCGCGGCGGCGATGCACACACGTTGCAGAACACCGGCGACGTGCCGCTGGAACTGTTCGTCCTCGGCCAGCGCCTCGAACACGACGTCTGCGAATACCCGAGAATCGGCAAGCGGCTTCACATCGCCGGCGAGCTCGAGGATTTCGTCGATCTGCCGAAACGGCCGTAGACGGCACGCATCCGCATCGGCCGCCGTCATGCTTATGATGCGGGAACGCCACTGACAGGATTCCACGCCATGGACGCGCCGCATCCGCCGATGAATGCCCCGGTCTCCGAAACGGAACCTGAAACCGAAACCGTCACCGAGCCGCGCGCGTCGCGCGTGCAGCGGCCCGTCGCGCTCGTAACCGGATCGACGTCGGGAATCGGCGCGGCCATCGCGCGACGGCTGGCGGCGGACGGTTACGCGGTGATCCTGCATTCGCGCAGTTCCGCCGAAACCGGTCGCGCGATGGCGCGCGAACTTGGCGCGGCCTACGTGCAGGCCGATCTCGCCGACGATGCGCAGCGCGTGCGGCTGATCCGCGACGCGGTGGCGGTGCACGGCCGCCTCGACGTGCTGGTCAACAACGCGGGCGCGAGCCGTGTGATTCCGCACGACGATCTCGCCGCCGCGACGCCCGACGTGTGGCGCGAGATGCACGAGATCAACGTGATCGCGCCGTTCCGGCTCGTCGCCGAAGCGCAGCCGGCGCTGCTCGAAGCGGCGTCGAGCGGGCGCGCCGGTTGCGTGATCAACGTCAGCTCGCATGCGGGCGTGCGGCCGAAGGGCGCGTCGATTCCGTATGCGGCCGCGAAGGCCGCGCTCAATCACACGACGCGCTTGCTGGCGCGCACGCTCGCGCCGGCGATTCGCGTCAATGCGGTGGCGCCGGGGCTCGTCGATACGCCGCTGACCGCCGACTGGACCGACGCGCAGCAGCTCTGGCGCGAGCGCGCGCCGATGCGCCGCGCAGCGACGCCGGACGACGTCGCGCAGACGGTCGCGATGCTCGTCGCGTCCGATTACGTGACGGGCGAGATCGTGATGCTCGACGGGGGATTGAACCTGACGTGACCGCGGACGGGCGATGCGGGCGGCGCGACGGCGTTGTGCCGGGGCGATGCGCGCCGACGGCGAAGCCGCCGGCCGGTATCACCCCCGAGGTCAGCCGAGGTTCGACCGCAGCCGCGCGAGCGCGTGGTCGTGCGTGCGTTCGAACTTCAGCGGCGTGACCGCGATGTAGCCTTCGCCGAGCGCGACCGTTTCCGAATCCGCATCGTCGTCGCGCGGTGCGCGCGCCAGTTTCAGCCAGTGGTATTCGATGTCGCGCGGATCGCGCCCCGACACGATTTCGACGCCCTGCAGCGTGCCGGCGCCCTGGTTCGTCACCTTCAGGCCGCGCACGTCGTCGGCCGGCCGCGCCGGGAAATTCACGTTGAGGCACGCGTCGCTGTCCCAGCCGGCCGCGACCAGCCGGCGAATCACGTCCGGCGCATGCGTGAGCGCCGTGGTCCACGGCACCGCGTTGCGGTCGCTGAACGCCTGGCTCAGCGCGATCGCCGGCACGCCGACCAGCATGCTCGTCATCGCGGCGCCGACGGTGCCCGAGAACACCGTTTCGGTGCCGAGGTTCGCGCCGCGATTCACGCCGGACAGCACGACGTCGGGTCGTGCGTCCTTCATCAGGTGGCTGACCGCGATCGCGACGCAATCGCCCGGCGTGCCGCGCACGGCGAAGCGGCGCTCGCCCTTGCGATGCACGCGCAGCGGTTCGTGCAGGCTCAGCGAATGCGACGTGCCGCTCTGGTCTTCGGCCGGGGCGACGATCCAGACTTCGCGCGCCAGTTGCGTGGCGACCTGTTCGAGCACTTCAAGGCCGGGGGCGTCGAATCCGTCGTCGTTGGTGAGCAGGACGCGGTCGAACAGCGGGCGGGTTTCTTGCATCGGGACGATCCTCGCAGGCAGGCAATGAGGGGGAAGGCATCGCGGGTATAGCCGCAAGGCTAACACCCCGTCGCGACGCGTGCCGCTTGCCGCGTCACGCAGAGCCGGAGCCTCGGCCGGCGCGCGGATGCGAAAACGGGCGCATGGCGCGCCCGTCTTCCGCTTCGATGTGTCGCCCGCGCGGCGCTCGGACCCGCGTTACCCGATTACCCGAGCAAATACCGCAGCAGGCCGGCCGACACGACGCCGACGATGACGGTCGGCAGGATCGACAGGCGGGTCGCCGCGATCAGCGTGACGGCGAGCGCGAGCAGATCGGCCGGGCGCGTCGACACGAAGGCCGGCGCGATCACCGAGATCAGCACGCAACCGGGCACGTTCTCCATCACCGACGCCATCCGCGGGCTCAGCGTGCGGTTGCGCAGCAGCACGTAGCCGAGCACGCGCGACAGGTAGGTCGTCGACGCCATCAGCACGATGGTCGCGACCGTCGCGAAATCAGGCAGCATCGCGCGGCTCCCACAGCAGCGCGGCGATCAGCCCCGCGCACGCGCCGGCCGGGACGTACCACGCGCCGGGCACGGCCAGATGCGTGCCGGCCGCGACGACGAGGCTCACGAACCACGGACGGCTCGCGCGCATGCCCTTCCACATCCCGCGCAGCAGCACCAGAAACACGGCCGTGAACGCCATGTCGAAGCCGTACTGCTCGACGTTGCCGATCGTCGGGCCGACCGCCGCGCCGAGCGTCGTCATCGAGATCCACGTCAGGTACAGCCCGGCGCACACGCCCGCGTAATACGGGACGCTGATGTGCGTGGCCGAGCGCGAGCGTGCGTCGGCAAGCGACATCGCCCAGCTTTCGTCGCACATGAAGAACAGCGCGGCGAACGCGCGGCGGCGCGGCAGGCGCCGGATGTACGGCGCGAACGCCGCGCCCATCAGGATGTGACGCGAATTCACGAGGAACGACATCGCGACGATCAGCGCGATGTGCGGCGGCGAGGTCCACAGATGGATGGCCGCGAATTCCGAGCCGCCGCCGAAATTCAGGCCCGTCATCATCGGGACCTCGAACAGGCTCAGCCCTTTTTGCGCGGCCTGCGCGCCGAGCACCAGCGCGAACGGCACGAAACCCAGCATGACGGGCAGCGCCGCGCGCAATCCGCGGCCCATCTCGGCGACATAGGCGGGCCTGTCGCGAAGCCCGGACGACGTTGAAACGCTACTGCTCATTACTCCTCCTTCGGGGAGGAGGATTGTCTGCTTTTTTGACTCGAATCGGGTTGCGTTGCGGATCGATATTCACGAGAATTTGGCATTGAGTGAGCGATTTGCGAATTTTTTGGAATTTGATGCCAATGAAGCTTGACGCTATCGACCGGCGGATCCTGAGCGCGCTGCAACGCGACGGCCGCATGCAGAACGTGGAACTCGCGCACGAGGTCGGGCTGTCGCCGTCGCCGTGCCTGCGGCGCGTGCGGCTGCTCGAGGAAGCGGGCGTGATCGAGAAATACGTGGCCGTGCTGAACCCGGCGAAGGTCGGCAAGGGGCTGACGATTTTCACGCGCGTGTGGCTGAAGGGGCAGGACGCCGAATCCGTGAACCGCTTTGCCGAGGCCGTCCAGCAGATGCCGGAAGTGGTCGAATGCCACCTGATGGCCGGCGACTGCGATTTCCTGCTGCGCGTGGTGGCCGCCGACATCGACGACTACCGGCGCTTCCAGATGGAATACCTGACGCGCATCCCGGGCGTGCTGAGCGTGAAGACCGACATTCCGATGCAGAAGGTCAAGCTCACGTCGGCGCTGCCGACGTAACGCGGCACGGGCGCGTGACGACGATTCGGCGAATCGTCACCGGCCAGTGACATTTGGCCGATACACTGGGGGGACGAGCCGCTTCGCCACGCACCGGGCGCATCACGGTGCGACTTCGATGCGCAAGCAACTAACGGTCGACCGCGAAGGGATCGACGAACGCGCGCGCTGCGCGCGATGCGATCCGCCGGGCGGTGCGTCCTTCTTGTCGAGCCATTCATGCAGCCATTCAACAATCCGTGGAATTCGCTGGAAATCGTCAAGCTCGTGCTCGGCGTGCTGACGCCGTTGTCGGTTGCGTGTCTCGGCTGGCTCGTCGCGCGCCGGCTGAAGCGGCTCGAGCTCGTGCAGTGGACCAACCAGCGGCTGATCGAGAAGCGGCTCACGCTGTACGACACGGTCGCGCCGCAGCTCAACGCGCTGCTGTGCTTCTACACGTGGATCGGCTACTGGAAGGACATCTCGCCGGACGACGTGATCCGCGCGAAGCGCGAACTCGACCGCACGTTTCACATCTACCGCTACCTGTTCGACGACGACGTGTACGACGCGTATCACACGTTCATCCACGCGTTGTTCGAGATGCACACGGGGCCGGGGCGCGACGCGCGGATCCGTTCGCTGATCCAGTCGCCGGACGGCGACCGCAGCGTGCACGGCACGTATGAGTGGAAGGCCGCGTGGTCCGAGCGGTTCTCGACCGCGAACGTGACGGACAAGGCCGATGTGGTGCGGCACTACACGCGGCTGATGGAGCGGCTGCGCGTGGCGCTCGGCGCGAATCGCTGACGATTGCGCGCGCGTCGCGCGCCGGTACAGGAATTTGCTACCGGTGAGTTGCGCGTGGTGGTGGATACGCGTGAACGCCATGCCGGGGCGCCGGACTTGCGTGACTCGGAGGATGGGGAAACCGGCGGCGCATGTGATTGCTGACGCGGCATCGTTCGCGTTTTGAACGACCGTGGTGACGCGCGTGCCGCTCGAGCGACGGGTGGCCGGGAGCGATGAGTCAAGCGAACGCCACCGCGCCGATCACTCTTTCCTGCAAGCCACCTGATAATCGATCACGGTATTCGCCGACGGCGTGTCCGGCTCGCCGCCGGCCGTCGTCACACCTAGCACGCCGGCCGCGCTCCGATACCGCAGCGCGCAATACCCCATGCCGGTGCCGGAGCACGCTTCGGCTTCGATGATCCCGTGCTTCGCCAGCGTGGCCGCGCCGTCCGCCGAGTCCGGCTTCTCGCGCGGACGCAGCGGCTGCCAGCCACGCGAGATCAGGATCTTGCGCGCCGTATCGAGCGGCTTGCCGTATACGTTGGGCACGACTGCACGGCCGTGGCAGTACGTGCGTTCGGCGGCGACCGCCGTCAGCCGCAAGCCGCCATGCTCTTCGCGCAGCTCGCCGACGGGCGCCGACGGGCCGTCGCCGCCCCAGACCAGCAGCGCGCCGCTTTCCAGCGACTCGACCGAGCCGAGCTGCCAGCCGGCCGAGCGTGCCGTATAGCCGAGCGCGACGAGCGTCGTGCCGTCGAAGACGCCGATGTTTGCGTTGCGCGCGTAACAGATCGCGCTCGTCCCCGGCTTGAAACCGCTCGCGAACGTGACGACCGTATAGCGGCCGAGCGGCGCTTCCGACGTCACGATCCAGCCGAGCTTCGCGACGTCGCGGCCGGCCGCGGTTGCGGTCTTCGCGCGATATCGCGCACAGAATGGGTCGAGCGTGCCGTTCTCCGGCGAGCGCGGCAGCGCGCCGAGCGGAATCAGGGACGCGCCGGCGATATCGGAAGCCGTGTGCAGCGTCTCGGCGGACGCCGCGCCGCCGAGCGCGACGCACGCGAGGGCGACGAACGATGCGACGCGGCGGGTGAACGGCCGGACAGTCATGCGACGCATGTGGAGGGTCTCCGGGAAAGGACGGGCATCGACCGTTTGCGTGCGTGCCCGTCGCCGGGCATTCAGGCCTTCGCGACCACGTCGATCCGCAGCGCGTCGCCGCCGTCGACGATCGCCAGCAGACGATCGACGTTCGGGTGTGCGCCCGGGCGGTTACGCGCGTCGGCGGTGTGCTCCGCGAACACGGCGAGGCCGTGCTCGGCGGCCTTCGCGTCGAGCGTGCCGAATGCCTGCTTCAGGTAGTTGTACACCGCGAGCGAACCTTGCTTGCCCGGCTGGTTCTCGATGCTGGCGATCACGTCGCCGTTCGCGCCGACGAGATCGATGCGCGCGACACCGTCGATGGCCGGCAGTTGCGCGAGGTTGTCCTTGAATACTTGGGTCGGTTGAATCACTGAAACACTCCGTCGGTTCGGTCATGGGTCGATCGGCCCGTATCTTATCCGATCGACATGCCCGCTTCGCGCGCGCGGTCGATGTCGGGGCTGCGATACGCGCGCTCCGGAATCTCGGCGAGCCGTGACGCATGCACCTGATGCGGCGCGAGGCCATAGAACTTCTGAAAACTCATGATCAGCGGCGACCATTTGTCCGGATCGATGCGGTCGGGATGACCGTCCATCAGCAGGTCGGGATGTACGTGAACGCGCTGGATGCGCACCTCGAACACGCGGATGCGGCCGCGCAGGTCGGGCGCTTCGTCGCCGATGCCGTGCGTGGCGGCGACCACCGCTTCCAGATGCACCGGGCATTCGAGCGCGCGCGGCGGGGCGATGGTCTGCGAGGGCGTCTCGGTGAGCCCGGCGGTGCCGAACTTGTCCGGTTCGTACACGTAGCCCCGTGCCTGCTTCGACTCGGGCACCGGATGCATGCCCGTCGTGCGCGCGATGCGGTCGACCGCCTGCGCCTGCGTCGCCGACGGCAGGTTCAGCACGCATTCGCCGGTGCGCATCAGGTTGTGCGTGGTCTGCGAGCTGGCGGCGAGCCCGAGCATGCCGCGCCAGCCGAGCCAGAACGCGGACGACATCGGCGCAAGATTGGCCGTGCCGTCCGGATTCAGCGTGCTGATCAGCACGACGGGCGTGCCGAAATAGAGGATGTTGGGTTCGGTGACGCGATGCGGGGCGTTCATGGCCTTTCCTTCGTTGACGGGATCAGTTCGCATGCTGATCGCGTCGCCGCCGCGCGGCGCTCCGATTCTTGTCGTGTCATTCGCGCGGCGCGGCGCGGCCGCCGTCGGCATCGCGCGTGCTTTTCCGCTACAGTGGGAAATCGAAGGTCGCATGTGCCACCCATGCCGGCGCGCGGCGGCCACGTTCCGCAATTGCACACGAGGGACCGATGGACATCGAGCAACGCTACACCGCCAACGCGCCGACGCGCGCGGAAGTCGACGCACTGGCCGGTGCGACCGTCATCGAATTCGGCACGAACTGGTGCGGAATCTGCGCGGGCGCGCAGCCCGCGATCGTCGCGTCGTTTTCCGCGCATCCGGCCGTGCGGCACCTGAAGATCGAGGATGGCCCGGGTCGGCCGCTCGGCCGTTCGTTCGGCGTGAAGCTGTGGCCGACGCTGGTATTCCTGCGCGACGGGGTCGAAGTCGCGCGCGTCGTGCGCCCCGCCGACGCCGGGCAGATCGAGGCCGACGGCTTCGCCGCGCTCGCCTGAGGCCGTCGTCATGCAACAGGCCATCACGCATATCGGCGTCGACGCGAGCGGCAGCGGCCTCGTCGAGTTCACGCCGCAAGTGCGCGCATTCGTCGACCAGCAGGCGATCCGCACCGGGCTGCTGACCGTGTTTTGCCGCCATACGTCCGCGTCGCTGCTGATCCAGGAGAACGCGGATCCGTCCGTGCAGCGCGACCTCGAACGCTACTTCGCGACGCTCGCGCCCGAGGACGACACGCGCTACGAGCACGACACCGAAGGCCCCGACGACATGCCCGCGCATCTGCGCACGGCGCTCACGCAAGTGCAGCTGTCGATCCCGATCGAGCACGGACGCATGGTGCTCGGCACGTGGCAGGGCATCTATCTGTTCGAGCATCGTCGCGCCGCGCATCGGCGCGACATCGTGCTGCATTTGATCGGCGAGTAAGCGGGAAACGCGCAGCGGGCGGCCGGAACGCCTGCCCGTCACGCATCGCGGCCGTGCTCAGCCGAGCAGCTTCTCGACGAGCGCGCCGAGTTCGCGCAGGTGAACGGGTTTCGGCAGGAATTCGTCGAACACCCGCTGGTTCTCGCGCAGCGCGGCCGATTCGTACGCGCTGACACCGAGGATCGACGGAAACTTTCCGTCGTCGTCCGGTTGCGCGACCATCCGGATGCGGTGCGCGACTTCGAAGCCACTCAGGTCCGGCAGTTCGAGATCGAGCACGACGAGGTCGTAATGCGTGTCGCCGAAACGGGCGATGCCTTCCTGCCCGGTGCCGCACAGATCGGCGTCGAGGCCGAGCGCCGACAGCATCGCACCGAGCGTTTCGCGCGCGTTGTCGTTGTCGTCGACCACGAGCGCGCGGCGGTTCCGATGCACGGCGACGGCCGGCCACGCGGGCGCGTCGCCGGCCGTTTCTCCGGCATCCGGCACCTCGGCCGGCAGCGTCACGACGAACTCGCTGCCTTCGCCGACGACGCTGCGCACGTCGACGTGGCCGCGCAGCGTCGTCACGATCTCGCGCACGACCGCGAGCCCCATGCCGATTCCGTCCACATGCAGGCCGACCGCGTCGTTCGCGCGGTAGAACGGCTCGAAGATCTTCGGCAGATGCTGCTTCGCGATACCGGCGCCCGTGTCCCGCACCGCGAGTTTCAGTTGGCGGCCGGCCGGCGCGTCGACGAGCATGATCGATACGTCGATCGATCCGTCGGCGGTGTATTTCACCGAATTCTCGATCAGGTTCGACAGCACCTGACGCAACAGCTTGCGATCGGAGCGGATCGCGAGGTCGTGAGGCTCGACGCGCTGCGCGACGGCGATCCGCTTGGCCGCGATCTTCTCGCGCAGCGGATCGAGCACCTCGGCGAGCAGCGACGCCATGCCGACCGTTTCGGTTTCGGCGAGGCGCTTGGTCGAGCGCAGCTTGATGTAATCGGTCAGGTCCTTGACCAGCGCTTCGAGCGACGACGCGGAATTCTGCAGCCGCCGGATCGTCTTCAGGTTGGCGTCGGACTGCGGCCGCGCGAGCAGGATCTCGATCGAACCGCAGATCGCCTGCAGCGGCGTGCGCAGTTCATGGCTGACCATCCCGAGGAACGCGTTCTTCGCCTCGATCATCTCGAACGCGCGATCGGATGCCTTGCGCTCCGCATCGAGCGCCGCGTCCTGTCGTTCGAGCAGGTCGTCGCGCGTGCGCATCGTGTAGAACAGCAGCAGGAACAGCGCGCACAGGATCACGCCGAGGATGATGCCGAGCGACAGGATCGCCCGCTGCTTTTCCTTCAGCTGATGGAACGTGAAGTCGCGCTGCGCCATCTCGATCGCGCGGAAGTAGTTCGCGAGGCCGTTGACCTTCGGCCAGTATGCGTTGACGTCGTCGATCACGTGCGGCGCATCCTGTGGCGCGTTGCGCAGCAGCGGCACGTCGTGCTTCAGGCGCGCCATGAATGCGCCGAGCACCGCGATTTCGGCGCGCGCACGCGGGATGCGCAGCCAGTATTCGGACACTTCGGACGGCCGCTGCAGGAATCCGAACGACACCGACAGGCTGTCGAGCTGCATCTGCACGTGGTCGAAGTCGTCGTCCACGTGCGTCGAGTAGAGGATCAGCTGGCGGTCGAAGCGCGTGTAGGCGTTCCGGTATTGCGCGGCCGTCCAGAACACGCCTTCGCGCGGCCCTTCGAGCACGCCCTCGTTGACCGAGGTCGCGAGCAGGTCCCACAGCAGGAATGCCCACGCGGCGAATCCCAGGATCCACAACGATCCCAGGATGAGGATGATCTTTCTGTTCTTCCACCGCCCGCGCATCATGTCACGCGCTTACTTCACGGTCAGGCCGATGATCTGCCATGCGAACTTGGCTTCGCCGAGCGGCGTCTTCAGCTCGTCGGGATACTGGTCGCGCGGATACATGATCCACAGCGGGCCGTAGTTGTCGTTGCCGAGCACCTTGCCGTTCATCGTGCGCGCGAGGATCACGCCGTACTTGTCGGCATCCGACACGGGGATCGTGAACGTGTATTCGTCGATGCAGCGGAACTCGATCTGCGTGCCGTGCGCGTCGACGGTCTTCAGCACGTCGGACAGGCGCGGGCCGGTGAAGGTGGCCTTCGGCGTCCAGCTCGTCGACGTGACGATCGTGTGCTGCGGCAGCGCCATCAGCGCCTGCTCGGTGAAGACGAACGTCGTCTTGCCGGGCTGGTTGCTGCGGCCGATCTTGCCGTCGACGGTGAACGTGAACGACGCGGCCCAGCTCGCGGCGGCCATGCCGAGCAGGCAGGCCGTGACCAGGCTCTTGACCCAGATGGTCGAAATTCGCATGTGTTTCCCCTTGATCGTGTTCGTGTGGTGGAGTTCTTGTCGTGGTCTCAGCTCGCGGCGGCGGCCGTGACGGCCGGCAGCGCGATCTTCAGTTCGCGCGCGACTTCGGCGAACAGGATCGGCAGGCGCACCGGCTTTTCCTCGCAGCGCGCGTTGTAGTGCGACACGATGTGCGCGATTTCGTCCTCGCTCGCTTCGCCGGTGGAGATCTTGCCGGTCAGCAGGAAGATCGGCGCGCCGCCGTTCTCGCTCGAACGGATGCCGCGCACGAGCTCGGCGGCGGTCTGGTCGCCGAGCATCCAGTCGAGGATGTAGCCGTCGAAATCCTCGACTTCCAGCGCCTTGCGGAACGACGCGCCGTCATGGTACGGAATCGCGTTCACGCCTTTTTCGATGAAGTATTCGCAGACGGTTTCGGCGACGTCCCGCGAGTCGTCGACGACCGCGATCCGCGCCGCGTACACGGTCGGCTGGCTCGAGCGCAGTTCGATGACGTCGACCGGATAGAGGCGGCCTTCGCGCGCGTGCTGGCGTTCGGTGACGATCCATTCGCCCTGCCACTGCAACGCGACGAAATCCGTTTCGGTCTGGCTGCTGGCCTTCGCCGAGATCGCCGCGCGGCAGCGGAAACGACGCGACTCGATCACGAGCGTCGCGTCGATCATCTCCGCGGCGGCCGGCTGCGTGCCCTTGTCGTCGAGCAGGATCGCGGGCGGCACGCCGAAGTGCGTCGCGATGTCCTGCAACTGCGACAGGTTCCACGGGATCAGCCCTTTCATCTTGCGCGTGACGACCGAGAAACTGAGGCCCAGCACGTTCGCGATCGTCGTGTTGTGACTGCGCGGCGGGATGCCGTTGCGCGTCAGCAGATCGCGCACCTTGGTGGCGGTGATGAGGTCGGCGTTGGCCTGCTCGCTATTGGGCATCTCGAAGGGGTCTCCTGGTTTGAGCGACGAAGAGCATATTCAAAAGTGACGCGATGCGCAAACTTTGAAATCGCGAATCACCTTGACATGCCGTTTTTCTCCATTATTATTGCTCACCACGTCACTATTGTTTGTTGCGTCATGTTTGGAAGCCGGTGTCGACGACGGTCGGCCCAGCGAAAAGCGGCAATCAGCGCGTGACTGAACGATTCGAAGAGAGCCTGAGAGAGCCTTGGACTGCGTGTCGGCGTGGGTGAATTGTATTCGCCCCGCCGCGCGCAAGCCGGGTACGCGCTCGCGGCAAGATGGCGCGAAGCAGTGCGGCGCAAATGGATCGTGGGAGAAGAAACGAGGGTTCGTCGTTTGCTGGCGCCGGGGCTGTTGCTGTTGGCCGCATGCGCGTGAGGCGTCCGTCACCGGCAACATGGTGCGGATCTGCAATGACACCGGGTGTTCCGATCGCCCTAAAGATCAGGTT
This sequence comes from Burkholderia sp. RF2-non_BP3, assembly GCF_001522185.1. Taxonomy (NCBI): domain Bacteria; kingdom Pseudomonadati; phylum Pseudomonadota; class Betaproteobacteria; order Burkholderiales; family Burkholderiaceae; genus Burkholderia; species Burkholderia sp. RF2-non_BP3. Next base: position 135,962 of record NZ_LOSU01000012.1, read on the forward strand.
TCCTATCAAAAAAGGGCGATTCTGACGACCGCGACGGATCCGCGCATCGTTTCGTTGAAGCAGCCGTCGAAGGTCGCCTGCGACTTCCGCCTCGAGTTATTTCCGCGGCGCCGATGTCGCGCATGCGTCGCCGGTCTGCCGCAACGCGAGATCAACCTTCCCGAAAAATCCCGCTATACGCGCTCAACGCCGGCACTCCGCCAAGGTGCGCGTACAGCACCTTCGATCCCGGCTCGAATTCCCCGCGCCGCACCTTGTCGATCATCCCGTGCATCGATTTGCCTTCATAGACGGGATCGGTCAGCATGCCTTCCAGCCGCGCACACAGACGAATCGCCTCCAGCGTGCCGTCGTTCGGCAGTCCGTATTCGGGCCCGGCATAGCGCGTATCGAGCACCACGTCCTGCTCGTCGATATCGCGCCCCAGCCCGACCAGCTCGGCCGTGTGCCGGGCGATGCGCGTGATCTGTTCGTGCGTGCGCTCGGGCGTTGCCGACGCGTCGATGCCGATCACGCGGTCCGCGCGCCCGTCGGCCGCGAAGCCGACCACCATCCCCGCCTGCGTGCTGCCCGTGACCGAGCAGACCACGACGTAATCGAACTTGAAGCCGAGTTGCGCTTCCTGCTCGCGTACTTCTTCCGCGAAGCCGACGAACCCGAGCCCGCCGAGCGGATGCTCGGAACACCCGGCAGGAATCGGATACGGCTTGCCGCCCGCCTGCCGCACGCTTTCCATCGCTTCTTCCCAACTGCGGCGAATGCCGATGTCGAAGCCGTCGGCGACGAGCCGCACGTCGGCGCCCATCATCCGCGACAGCTGGATGTTCCCGACGCGGTCGTACACCGGATCTTCGTAGTTGACCCAGTGCTCCTGCACGAGCACGCACTTCATCCCGAGATGCGCGGCGACGGCCGCGACCTGGCGGGTCTGGTTCGACTGCACGCCGCCGATCGACACGAGCGTGTCGGCGCCTTGCGCGAGCGCGTCGGGGACGAGGTATTCGAGCTTGCGCGTCTTGTTGCCGCCGAAAGCGAGGCCGCTGTTGCAGTCCTCGCGCTTCGCATATAGCTCGACCTTGCCGCCGAGGTGCGCGCTCAGGCGCTTGAGCGGCTGGATCGGTGTCGGGCCGAACGTGAGCGGATAACGGGGGAAACGTTGCAGGTTCATCGGCAAGCTCCGAAAGGCGGTGGGCGGGAATTCGAGTCGGTCGGGTGCGGCCGGCACGCCGTGTCCCGATGGAAAAATGATAGGCAGGACCCTGCGAAATGAGCTTGCGAAATAAGTACTGGCGACCTACGTTATCGATGAAATGACGATCAGATATTTAATTTCGATTCGTAAAATGTACGGGAGACGCAATGAAATTAGATCGTGAAAGCGCAGTGCCGGCCGAAACGGCGCCGGTGCTCGACCGCATCGACCGCGCGATCCTGCGGCAGTTGCAGCAGGACGCGTCGATCTCGAACGTGAGCCTCTCCGCGAAGGTGAAGCTGAGCGCGCCGGCGTGCCTGCGGCGCGTCGAGCGGTTGAAGGAGATGGGGTTGATTCGCGGCATCGTGGCGCTGCTCGACCCGAAGCCGCTGGGTGCCGGGATGCTGGTGGTGATCGGCTTCGTGCTCGATCGTTCGACGCCGGAGGCGTTCGCCGAGTTCGAGAAGGCCGCGCAGAAGGTGTCGGGGTGTGTCGAATGTCACGTGGTGACCGGCGAATTCGACTACTTCATGCTGGTGCGCACGCGCGACAACGAGAGCTTCAACCGCTTGCACGCGGAACAGCTGCTGTACCTGCCCGGTGTGCGGCAGGTGCGCTCGTTCATGGTGCTCAAGGAAATTCTGTCGACGCATGCGCTGCCGGTGTAGCGCATCGCGATGTGGTCGGCGGCGCACGCTGCGTTGAACGGCATGCGGGGGCCAGCGGAAGGGGCCAGCGCCACTCCGCAGGGCAGCGCTTCGCGGAGAAAACGACTGGTGTGCGGGGATCTTCAGCGTGCGCGTCGAGCACGCGCGGACCAACCTGCGATGAGGCAGCGGGGCGGCGCGAACCGTTGACCGACGAATTGTCGGCGAGCGGTATCCCGCGCAGTTTCAGCAGCGCGTCGACCGCTGATCGGGCCGCCATCGGTTGCACGGCCCGCATCGGCGACGCAATCAGGGACAATCTTCACGTCGCCTTAAGTTTGCATTTCCTAGAATCGATTGATCGCCGCGCGAGCGCGGCGAACCGATTCTTCAGGAGGATGCACGTGAAAGAACCCCGTGTCGTCGTAGCCCTGTTGCAGGCAGTCATTGGCACGTCGAAGCCGAACGCGCAATCGCGCAAGGTCGGCCGATGACCTGGCCGAACGCGTTGCGTGTCTCGGCACTGTTCGTGCGCGAGTGGGTCGGCCGCCCGGCCGCGGTGGGCGCGTTGTGCCCGAGTTCGCGGCATCTGGCGCGCGAGATGGCCGATGCGGTGCCGGACGGCGACGGACTCGTCGTCGAGCTTGGCGGCGGCACCGGCGCAATCACCGCCGCGTTGCTCGAACGCGGCGTCGCGCCACGGCGTCTCGTCGTGGTCGAGCGGTCGCCGGCGTTCGTGCAGCACCTGCGACGCCGCTTTCCCGGCATCTCCATCGTGTCGGGCGACGCGCGGCAGCTCGAGCGGCTGCTGCCGCCCGACGCGGCGGTCGATGCGATCGTGTCCTGCCTGCCGCTGCGCACGCTGCCGCGCGAGGACGTGACGGCGATCGTCGGGCAGTGCGAGCGCGTGCTGTCGGTCGACGGCGTGATGATCCAGTTCACCTACGATTTGCGCGTGCCCGAGCGTCACCCGCTGCGCGATCCGGCATTTGTTGCCGACGCCAGCCGGATCGTGTGGGCAAATATTCCGCCTGCGCGCATCGTCACGATGCGCCGGGCCGCCATCGGACAGGTGGCGTGATGCCCGCATCGCGGCGCGCTTCCTTTCATCGACCCTGCGGATGCCGTCGGTCGCGGTTCAAGTCGCGGCGTCCGGCATGAAGGACACCGGACGTCGAGGCGGTACACGTGTATCGGTGGATAGTCGGCGGTTGTCCTGTCAGCGTTGGCGGGCCGCACGCACGACCTGCGATGAATCACGTTGCGCCGCCACGTCGCCGGCACGAAGCAAAAAGCCCGCCGGCAGGCTTGCGCCTGCGGGCGGGCAAAGACACCACGGCAGATCCGCGCGGGTGTCGCGTGAAGACGGCGAAACGGGTCAGAACTTGTGGCGCAGCGCGAGTCGCACGGCCACCTGATTCGACGTCGACGACGGCGCGTCGGTGCCCGGGATGAAAGCCTGGTCGAGAATCGATCCGGTCTTGTCGCCGGCGATGTGCTGGTATGCGGCTTGCACGTACACGTCGGTCCGCTTCGACAGGTTGTAGTCGGCCATCAGCCCGACCGAGTGAATCTTCGGCTTCGCGTCGCCGGTCGACGCGTCGTATTTCTCGAGCGACAGCACGTACTGCGCGCCGACCATGAACGCCGGCGTGATCTGGTAGGCGCCGTTCACTTCGAAATTCTGGTACTTGATCGCGCTGACCGTCGCTCCCGGCGCGATGATCGCCCCCGGCGTGCCGAGATAGCCGTTGCCGGTCGGGTTCTTGTAGTTCGAGTTCGTGTACGCGAAGCCGACCGTCGCTGGACCGAACGTGTAGTTGATGCCCGCGCCGAACACGCGCATGCGCTCGGCGATGTAGCTGGCGTCGTTCGCGGTGATCGCGCCGGCCGAACCGTCGCCGGGGTGGTTCGCCTGCAGGTACGCGGCGCCGATCAGCAGCCCGTTGTTCTGATATTGCGCGCCGAAGCTGTATGCGCGATTGTCCGAAAAGTTCGTGCTGTTGCTGAAGCTGTATGCGCCACCGAACTGGAAGCCGCCGAAGTTCGGACTCGCGTATTTCACCGTGTTGTCGAGGCGGAACGAGTTGTCGGTGTTGTCATTGTCGAACGGGTGCGCGAGCAGGTAGCCGCCCCAGTTGCCATTGGCGGTGGTCGGCGCGAGATAGTCGACGACGGAATCGTACTGGCGACCGAAGGTCAGCGTGCCGTACTGCGCCTGGCTCAGGCCGACATAGGCCTGGCGGCCGAACATGCGGCCGCCCTGGTTGAGCCGGCCGCTGTTGACGTCGAAGCCGTTCTCGAGCTGGAAGATCGCCTTCAGGCCGCCGCCGAGATCCTCGTTCCCCTTCAGGCCCCAGCGGCTGCCCTGCGCATAGCCGCTTGCCATTTCGTAGACGTGGCCGGTGCCGACGTTGTTCGTGTAGTTGAGGCCTTCATCGATCACGCCGTACAGCGTGACGCTGCTTTGCGCGAATGCGGGTGACGCGAAGGCTGCGGTGACGGCGAGCGCGGTCAGTTTCCTGTTCATTGAGATCTCCGGGGTATCCAGCTTGTATCGGTTGTCGTGAGCGCGTCTGGTGAGGCGCGTCCCGTCATCCTGGGCGAAGCGGCGCGGCGCGCGCGGCACCGGTCCGCGCGAGCGCGGCGGCGTGCCGACGGGCGGCGTCCGATCCTGTCTCCTCCGATGACACCGCGCATTGTTCCGAAGCCGAAACGGAACCGAAAGCGAGTAATTTCGATGGATGGAATCGGGTTCGTCGATGGGTGCGCCGACCGCATTCGACCGCCGGTACGGCGTGCCGCGGCTGCGCGCCGGCGCCGGCCGAACAGTTGCCGAACGCAGGCGCGACGCGCCTGCGCCGGGGCCGGCAGCGGCCCCGGAGAATCGGCCGCGAGGCCCGTTCGGCGGGCCTGACGCGGCAGCCGGAGATCGATTGGCGCGGCCGATTGCAATGATCGGAATTACTCGTTTCCCTAAACATATCGGCGGCTCGACCATGCAGGCTGACCGGACGTGGATGGATACGCGATTCGCCGGTCGCCGCGCATGCCGCGACGCATAAACAACAGATTCGATTTGGAGACAACCCACCATGCAGATTCGACGACTGAGAACGGTCCTTCTTGCCGCCGCGACGATCCTGTCCGCGCCCGCGGCCCATGCGGCCGGCGGCGCGTGCGCCGACGGCAAGACGGTCCATTTCGCGGGCATCACGTGGGAAAGCGGATCGTTCGCGACCGAGGTGCTGCGGCAGATCATGGAGAAGGGTTACGGCTGCAAGACCGACGTCGTGCCCGGCAGCACGGCGGCGACGGAAACGGCGCTCGCGCGCAACGATCTGCAGATCTGGGCCGAGCAGTGGACGGGCCGCAGCGAGATCACCGCAAAGGCCGTCGCGTCGGGCGCCGTGAAGCTGATCGGCGACACGCTGCCGGGCGGCACGACGGAAGGCTGGTTCGTGCCCGAGTACGTGGTGAAGGGCGACCCGGCGCGCAACATCAAGCCGATCGCTCCGGGGCTCGCGTCGGTCGACGATCTGCCGAAGTTCAAGCAGGTGTTCGCCGACGAGGAGGAGCCGGACAAGGGCCGCTTCCTGAACTGCCCGACGGGTTGGGACTGCGAGCGCGTGAACACGCGCCTCCTGAAGGTACTGAAGCTCGACCAGTCGTACACGAACTTCCATCCGGGCACGGGCGCGGCGCTCGACGCGGCGATCGCATCGGCATACCAGCGCGGTGCGCCGATCGTGTTCTATTACTGGGGCCCGGCCGCGCTGATGGCGAAATACAAGTTCGCGGCGCTGAAGATGCCGGCCTATAACGAAGCTTGCTGGAAGACGCTGCGCGACGAGAGCAGCACGCATCAGTGCGCGTCGTCGTACATGGTGTCGCGGCTGACTGTCGGCGTGTCGAAGCCGTTCGCCGACGCGAACCCCGATCTCGTCGGCGTGTTCGGCAAGGTGCGCTTTCCGATGGATTTCCTGAATCAGACGATCCTCGAGATGACCACGAAGAAGGTCGACGGCGCGGCGATGGCCACGCAGTTCCTGAAGACGCGCCCGGACATGTGGAAGCAGTGGGTGCCGGCCGACGTCGCGCAGAAGATCGCCGGCAGCCTGAAGGGCGCGTAACCTGCGCGCGGCGGCGGGCCTGCACCCGCCGCCGCCGTGACGCGCCTTTGCGGCGCGACGGAGAATCATCATGAACGGCTTCTTCCTGCACCTGTCGATCGCCGACTGGGTCAACGGCGCGCTCGAGACGTTCGTCGCGCAATACGGCGACAGCTTTCATCACTTCAGCGCGCTGCTGTTGCGCTACCTGCTCGTGCCGCTCGAAGGCGCGCTGCGCGTTGCGCCGCCGTGGCTCGTGCTGCTCGTGGTCGGCGCGATCGCGTGGAACGCGACGCGCCGCATCGGCCTCGGCGTGCTCTTCATGCTGCTGCTCTACGCGATCGGCTGCTTCGGCCTGTGGGACAAGCTGATGCAGACGCTCGCGCTGATGCTCGTCGCGACGGTGCTGTCGGTCGCGATCGGCGTGCCGCTCGGCATTCTCGCGTCGCGCAGCCCGTGGCTGCGCCGGCTGCTGCTGCCCGTGCTCGACGTGATGCAGACGCTGCCGAGCTTCGTCTACCTGATTCCGGTGCTGATGCTGTTCGGGCTCGGCAAGGTGCCGGCCATCCTCGCGACGATCATCTACGCATTGCCGCCGCTGATCCGGCTCACCGATCTCGGCATCCGCCACGTCGATCCGGACGTGACCGAGGCCGCGCGCGCGTTCGGCACGACACGCTGGCAACTGCTCGTGAACGTGCAGTTGCCGCTCGCGCGGCCGAGCATCATGGCGGGCATCAACCAGACGACGATGATGGCGTTGTCGATGGTCGTGATCGCGTCGATGATCGGCTCGCGCGGCCTTGGCGAGGACGTGCTCGCGGGCATCCAGACGCTTGACGTCGGCAAGGGCACGCAGGCGGGCATCGCGATCGTGATCCTCGCGATCGTGATCGATCGAATCAGCCAGGGCTTCGGCCAGGAACGCCGTGCGCGGCGGCGGCTTGCGCGGCAGCGCCGCGAGAAGGGCGCGTCGCGCGTGCCGTACCGGCTGCCGCGCAAGGCGGCGCCGGCGGGCACCGATTCGAACCAGCCGGCGCAATCGTCGCGCGCATAGCCAGGGAGGCACACATGGCGACCATCGAAGTCAAACACGTGTACAAGCTGTTCGGGCCGGAGGCAGCGCATCCGCGCGTGCTCGATCTGTTGCGCGCGGGCAGGTGCAAGGCCGACGTGCTGTCGGAAACGGGCTGCAACGTCGGACTCAACGACGTGAGCCTCGGCATCGCGTCGGGCGAGATCTTCGTGATCATGGGGCTGTCGGGCTCGGGGAAATCGACGCTCGTGCGGCACTTCAACCGGCTGATCGAGCCGACGGCCGGCGAGATCGTGATCGACGGCAACGATGTGATCAAGCTCGATCCGCACGGGCTGCGTGAGCTGCGTCGCTACAAGGTCAGCATGGTGTTCCAGAACTTCGGACTGCTGCCGCACCAGACCGTGCTCGACAATGCCGCGTATGCGCTGCGCACGCGCGGTGAAAACCGCCACGACGCGACGCAAGCCGCGCGCAACTGGCTGACGAAGGTCGGGCTCGACGGCTACGGCGAGCATTATCCGGACGAGCTGTCGGGCGGGATGCGGCAGCGGGTCGGCCTCGCGCGTGCGCTGGCGGCCGATACCGACGTGCTGTTGATGGACGAGGCATTTTCCGCGCTCGATCCGCTGATCCGCACCGAGATGCAGGATCAGTTGCTCGAACTGCAGGCGACGCTGTCGAAGACGATCGTCTTCATCACGCACGATCTCGACGAGGCATTGCGCATCGGCGACCGGATCGCGATCCTGCGCGACGGCACGCTCGTGCAGGTCGGGACACCGGACGAAATCCTGTCGCGGCCGGCGGACGATTATGTGCGGCGGTTCGTCGAGAAGCGCACGAGTGTGAGCTGACGCGCGGTATCCGGTCACGCCGCCCGGTGCGCGGCCTTCGTCGGCACGCCCTCGCCGGCCGCGACGACTTCGCCTTCGATTTCCAGGCCCGGGACGTCGGATGCGCCGGGCGGCCTGGTCGTACGACCCCTTGCGTTGCAGCACGTCCGGGCCGTTGACGCCGGCAGCGAGCGGGTTACTTCGTGCCGAGCACGCAAGCGAGCGGATGCGACGGCACGCCGTTGCGATGCACGGCAACCGAGGCGAAACCGGCTTCGGTCATCAGCCGCGCCAGCTTCTCGGGCCGGTATGCGTCGTAGGGTGCCCGCCCGAGGTCGCGGACGGTGATCGCGACGATCCCGCCGCGCCTGACGACGCGGTGCAATTCGCGCAGGCCGCGTGTTGGCGCCGGCCAGAAATAGATGCAATTGATCGAGAATGCCTTGTCGAACACCTCGTCGGCGAACGGGAGCGCATCGACGGAACCGAGCGCAAGCCGCACGCGACCCTGGTCAATCGCGATGCGGTTCAGGCGCCGTGCGGCGGTCAGCATGGTCGGCGAATGATCGACGCCGGCGATGCGGCAGGACGGCGCCGCTTCGGTGGCGAGCCGGATCGCATCGCCGGGGCCGAACCCGACTTCGAGTGCATGCTCGTCGTCCGCGATCGCCAGCAGCGACAGCGTCCATGCGTTGTCCGGCCGGTTGTGCCGACGCATGATGCGGCCGACGATCCGGCCGATCACGCCACGCGGCAAGCCGGCTTGCCCGAGATGAGTCTTCATGGTGTTTGCCCTCCGGTTCGACGGCGAGCAAGCAGCGTGCCGCCGCCGCGACGTTCGGGGAGCACGCGCAAGGCCGTTTGCCGCGGCGGCGTGGCGGCGCGACCGTGGCGTCAGGGTGTGATCGCTTCCCTTTCGTGCATCCGCGCGCCGGCCGCTTCGCCTCGCAACGCATCCGCCAGAATCAGATCCGCGCCTTTTTCCGCGACCATCATCGTCGGCGCGTTGATGTTGCCCGACGTGATGTTCGGGAACACCGAGGCATCGACGATCCGCAGCGCCTGCAGTCCGTGCACGCGCAGCGCCGCATCGACCACCGACGTCGTCGCGTCCGGCCCCATCGCGCACGAGCCGCAGAGGTGATAGATCGAGCCCGACTGCTCGCGGAAATACTGGAGCATCGCTTCGTCGGAATCGACCTGCGGCCCCGGCGAGATTTCCTCGACGGTCATCGACGTCAGCGCCGGTGCGCGCATCAGCGCGCGAATCACCTTGCTGCCCTGAACGGCTTCGTCGAGATCCTTTTGAGTGGTGAGCGCGTTGATGCGGATCTTCGCGGCATCTTCCGCGCGGTTCGACGCGATCTCGATCGTGCCGCGGCTCGTCGGCCGGCACGGGTTGAACGCGATCAGGAATCCGGAATAGGGTTCGGGCTTGATGCTCGCGCGATCGTTCTTCGGGATCCGGTACGACAGCGGGTTGAAGTAGAGCTGGATATTCGGCTCCTGCGCATCGGCCGTCCCGCGGAAGAAGCCCCCCGCCTGGTTCACGCTCATCGCGAGTGGGCCGCGCCGGGTCAGCAGGTAGCGCAAGCCGATCTTGAGCTTGCCGAGGAGCGTACCCATCTCGTCGTTCAGCGTCGGCCGGTTCGCCTTGAAGTAGAAGCTCACGCACAGGTGATCCTGCAGGTTGCGGCCGACGGCCGGCAGCGCATGCACGAGCGGCACGCGCTGGCGCGCGAGCAGCGCCGGATCGCCCACCCCCGACAGTTGCAGCAGCTTCGGCGTATCGACCGCGCCAGCTGCGAGGATCACCTCGCGCGCGGCGGCGAGCGTTTCGTCGCCGTGTTCGCCCGCGACGATCACGCCGGTCGCACGCGTGCCGTCGAACGTCACGCGCCGCACGAGCACACCTGAGCGCAGTGTGAGGTTCGAACGGCGCAGCGCGGGACGCAGGTACGCGAAGCTGCTGGAGCAGCGTTCGCCGTTCCTGGTGTTCAGGTCGTAGATGCCCGCACCCTCGAACTGCGCGCCGTTGAAGTCGTCGGTGTGTGGCAGGTTCAGCTGCGCGCAGCCCTTCAGGAACTCATGGATGATCGGATGCACGTCGGCCTTCATCGACGTGATATGGATCGGCCCGGTCGAGCCATGATGCTGCGGATCGGTCGCACCGGCCGCGTGTGTCTCGAGCTTGCGGAAATACGGCAGCACGTCGTCGTACGCCCAGCCCGGATTGCCGGCCTTCGCCCAGTCGTCGTAGTCGCTGCGCTGGCCGCGCACGTAGACCATCGCGTTGATCGAGCCCGACCCGCCGACCACCTTGCCGCGCGGGCAGTACAGCTTGCGATTGGCGAGCTGTGCCTCCGGCTCGCTGTAGTACATCCAGTTGTAGCGGCGGCTGTAGTAGGTCTTCGTGAAGCCGATCGGCACCTTGAACCAGAACGACGCGTCGTGTTCGCCCGCTTCGAGCAGCAGCACCGAATAGCGGCCCGATTCGCTCATTCGGTTCGCGAGAATGCAGCCGGCCGAACCCGCGCCGACGATGATGTAGTCGTAGGTCATGTTTCGTCCTTCGCGGTCAGCCCTTCGCGGGCGCGAGATCCTTCACGTCGACGGGGTGGTCGCCCATCTGCAGGTGAAGCCGTTCGCCGGTGTACGGTGCGTGACGGCGCACGACGTCCATGTCGAGCTCGATGCCGAGGCCCGGCTCGTTCGACGGGATGATGTAGCCGTCTTCCCAGCGGATCGGCGTTTTCACGACCTGCGCATGGAAACCGCCCCAGGTCATGATGCTTTCCTGGATCAGGAAGTTCGGCGTGCAGGTCGCGAGCTGGATGCTCGCGGCCGCGCCCACCGGCCCGTTGTAGAGGTGCGGCGCGACCTGCGCGTAATGCACTTCGGCGAGCGTCGCGATCTTCTTCGCTTCGAGCAGGCCGCCCACGCGTGCCACGTTCAGCTGCAGGATCGATGCGCCGCCCGCCTGCAGCAGCTTGTGGAATTCGTACTTGGTCGTCAGGCGCTCGCCGGTCGCGATCGGAATCGACGTGTGCTTCGCAACTTCCGCGATCGCTTCTTCCTGCCCCGGCGGCACGGGCTCTTCGAACCACAGCGGGTCGTACTTCTCGAGCCGCTTCGCGAGCCGGATCGCCGACGAAGGCACCATCTGCCCGTGCGTGCCGAATAGCAGATCGGCCTTGCTGCCGACTGCGTCGCGCACGCGGCGGCAGAACAGCTCGCAGCGGTCGAGCACTTCCAGCGACAGTTGATGGCCCGAATAAGCCGTGTACGGACCAGCCGGGTCGAACTTGACCGCCGTGAAGCCGAGCTTCACGTTTTCGGCCGCGCACTCGGCGGCGAGATCGGGATCGTCGTAGTCGTATTCACCGTTCGCGTTTTTCGGATACAGGTACGTGTACGAGCGCAGTCGTTCGTGGATCCTGCCGCCGAGCAGCTCGTGCACGGGCTTGCCGGCGGCCTTGCCGATGATGTCCCAGCACGCCATCTCGAGCCCGCTGACGACGCCCATCATCGTGAGATCCGGTCGCTGCGTGAAGCCGCTCGAATAGGCCTGGCGGAACAGCCGTTCGACGTGGTGCGGATCGTGGTTCAGCAGGTAGCGCTCGAACACGTCGTCGATGATCGGGCCCATCGCCTTCGGATGGAACGTCGCCGAATAGATTTCGCCGACGCCTTCGATACCGCAATCGGTCTTCAGCGTGACGAAGATCCAGTACATCCCGCCAATGTGCGGTGGTGGTACGGCGACGATATGGGTGTCGAGTGAGACGATCTTCATACGGACTCCTTGATGCGGTCGAGGCGATGTTTGAGGAACGCGGCGGCGCCCGCGCCGCACAGCGCGATGGCCGCGATATAGCCGAAATAGAGCTGGTAGCCGTGCGCGCCGGGCCAGGTCTGCGTGACATAGCCGTTGATCAGCGGCACGAACACGTCAGGCGAATAGCCGAGCACCGAGATCAGGCCGATCGCAAGACCCGCGCAGTGCGCGGGGACGCGGCACTCGTCGAGCAGCGACCAGTAGAGGCCGCGGATCGCGTAGGTGAGGATGCCGATGAACAGCACGAGCACGACGAGCATCGCTTGCGGGCTGTGCGGCGGCGCGGCGATCAGCCCGACGAGCGACAGCGCCGCGAGCACGAGTGCCCAGAACAGCACGGACACCTTCGATACGCGATCGCCGAGGAAACCGCCGCCGATGCCGCCGACGGGTCGCATCCACAGCTTGAGCGTGGTGATGAAGCCGGCCGCCGTCGCGGTAAGCCCGAAATTGCCTTCGTGCAGATAGGCCGAGAAGCTGTAGGTCGCCCAGAACACCTGGTAGCCGCAGAACACGATGGCGGCGACGAGCCACAGCTCGGGGATCGCCGCGAGTGTTTTCAGGTCCGTCAGCACGTTGCCCCGGCGGCCGCTGTCGCGACGGCGTTGCGCTGCCGCCCCGCGATCGTCCGCGTGTGCCGGATCCTTCACCAGCGCGAGCAGCACGCCCAGCGCGATGCAGAAGAACGCGTACAGATGCACGACGAGCGTGAAGCCGGCCGCGTCGGTGCCGCCGCGTGCCTGCGTCACGTATGCGAAGAGCGTGATCGCGATGGTCGCGAGCAGCGCCTCGACGAGCCCGCGTCCGCCGTCCAGCAGCCCGAAGAAGCGGCCCTGTTCGTCGGGACCGGCGATCATGTTCACGCGCTTGATCACGGCCGCCCAGAACGTGAGGCCGGTCGTCAGCCCCCAGCCGCCGAAGATCAGCACGAGCGCGTTGAACGACGGCCCGGTCGCATAGACGAGACCGAGCGCGCCGGTCGCAAGCAACGAGAAGCAGATCAGCCAGCGCGGCGACAGGCGGTCCGCGAGCCAGCCGCTCGGCAGATAGCTGACGAGGAAGATCGTGCCGAGCGACGAGTACAGATAGCCGAGCTGCACGTCGTCGATACGGAAGAACTGCAGCATCGTCGGCTGGTATACCTGCCGCAGGTACAGCATTGGATAGATCGCGCCCGCGGCAATCACGAGCAGCAGCAGTTGCAGATAGCGTTGCGCGCGCGACTCGTGCGCGGCGCCGGGCGACGCGAGCGACGCGACGGGCGTCGACGGTTGGATCGTCATGGTGTCTTCCTCCATCAGGCGTTCCGGATGCGGACGCCTGCAGATTCGTTATGTGTCGTTCGATCGTGGGGGCGGCGCGCGGCGTGGTGTCGTGGCCGCGCGTGCCGGAAATGGACCCGGGGGCGAGCGTCAGTACTTCATGACGACGAGGCGCGTCTGCGTGAATTCGAGCATGCCGTGCTTGCCGTCGTCGCCGCCGAGACCCGAACGTTTCCAGCCGGCGTGGAAGCCCTGGTACGGATCTGCCGGCGTTCGGTTCACGTACAGCTCGCCGGCTTCGATCGCGTTCGCCACCTTCATCGCGGTGCGGTAGTTCTCGGTGTAGAGCACCGACGACAGGCCGAACTGGTGGTCGTTCGCGAACGCGATGGCCTCGTCGATCGTCGCGTAGCGCAGCACGGGCATGATCGGGCCGAAAGTTTCCTCCTGCACGATTTCCATGTCCTGCCGTACGCCGGTGAGCAGCGTGGCCGGGTAGAAGAAGCCGGGACCGTCGGGGATCGCGCCGCCCGTTTCGAGCGTTGCGCCGGCCGCGATCGCGCGTTCGAGCATTCCGTGAATGTGCGCGCGCGCCGATGCGCTCACGAGCGGCCCCATCCGCGTTGCGTCTTCCGCACGGTCGCCGATTCGCACGGCCGCCATCTTCTCCTTCAGCAGCGCGACGAAACGGTCGTGCACGCTGTCGTGCACGTACACGCGCTCGATCGCCGTGCAGAGCTGGCCGCAGTGCGTGGTTTTCGATGCGACGAGCGCGGCGGCCGCGCGCTCGAGGTCGGCGTCCGGCTCGATGATCGCGGGCGTCTTTCCGCCGAGTTCGAGCGACGGCTTCGCGATGTTCGCCTTGCAGTAGTCGAGCACCTTGCGACCCGCGTTCACGCTGCCCGTCAGCGTGATCATCCCGACTGCCGGATGCGTGCACAGCGCTTCGGCCGTCGCGTGGTCCATCGTCAGGATGTTGACGACGCCCGGCGGGAAGCCGGCTTCGTCGACGGCCTTCGCAATCTCGAACGCCGACACCGGCGTATGGTTGCTCGGCCGCACGACCACGGTGTTGCCGGCGATCAGCGCGGGCGCGATCTTGCGCAGCAGCGTGTAGACGGGGAAGTTGAACGGGATCAGGCACGCGACGACGCCGATCGGCTCGCGCTGCAGGAAGAGGTTCTCGTCGGGCGTATCGCTCGGGATGATCTCGCCCTCGATCCGGCGCGCCCACTCGGCGTGATAGCGCGTGATCTGGCCCGCGTAGACCGCTTCGTTCGCTGCGTCCTCGACGCTCTTGCCGGATTCCTGCGCGAGCGTCGCGCCGATGGCGGGCGCGCGTGCGATCAGCGCGTCGGCAAGCCTGTGCAGACAGGTCGCGCGTTCGGCGCTCGGCAGCTTGCGCCACGTTTTCTGCGCGACGGCCGCGGCGGCGACGGCCGCGAGCGCGTCGGCCGGCGTCGCGGCCGGCACGCGCGCGAACGGTGCTTCGGTGGCGGGATTGTGGACGGCGATGGTCGCGTCGTTTTCCGGGGCGACGAAACGGCCGTTCACGTAGTTGCATTCGGTACGCATGAAGTGGCTCCTCCGATGGGTGCGGGCGGATCGCTTCTAGCGGCGAAACGCGCGGCACAGGACGGAAGCCATTCTGCTCATGCGTTTATCGCACGACAAACGACTTATTTTCGCGCCGTGCATGAGAAAAATGCACGTTACTCCACCGATCAGCCGGAATCGTCCGTCCGGCAAGACTGTCGTGGCGCGCGCCGGGGCGCCGGACGGTGACCGGACCCCGGTTCACGCGGGGCCAGGTGCGCACGGGCGCGGAAGCCGCCCAGGTCTCGCCCGCGACCGGGGCCGAGGCTCGATGGAGGGCCAGGCGGGGACGGATCGCCCGTCAGGCCAGCGGCACTTGCGGCAGCGGCGACGACGGCTCGAGATGGCGCTTCGCGAGCCATACTTCCTGCTGGAGCCAGTCGCGGAACTGCACGATGTGCGGCAGGTTCGTCTGTTCGGGCCGCGTGACGAACCAGTACGACTGGTGACCGTCGACGTGCACGTTGAGCACCTGCATCAATTGCCCGGTCGCAAGTTCGCGCGCGACCATGTGGCGGTCGGCGATCGTGATGCCGAGGCCGTCGATCGCCGCGCGGATCGCGTGGTCGAGCAGGTCGAACTCGTAGCCGCCGCGCGTGTCGACGTCGGCGATGCCGGCGGCCTTCAGCCAGTGCTGCCAGGTCAGGTAGCGCTGGTCGTCGGTGGCGAGCACGTGCAGCAGCGTGAAGCGATTCAGGCCGATCGGCGCGCCGTCCTGCCTCAGCCGCGCGTAGAGCGCGGGGGCGCAGACGGCGATATGCTGCTCCTGCATCAGCAGTGCGTTGTCGAAGCCGTCCCATTCGCCGTCGCCGAAGCGGATCGCGCAGTCGAGCACGCGCGATTCGCCGAGGCTGTCGTGGATGCGCGTCGTGAGGCTGAGCTCGAATTCCGGATGCGCGTCGCGCAGCCGGCCGAGACGCGGCACCAGCCAGCGCGCGGCGAAGGTCGGCGGGACGTTCGCGCGCAGGCGGTTCAGGTGGGTTTTCTCCTGCAGGCCGCGCACGGTCAGCTCGATCTTGTCGAACGATTGCTGCAGCGCGCGCAGCAGCACACGCCCGGCCGCCGTCAGTTCGAGCTGGTGATGGCGGCGCTCGAGCAGCGTTTCGCCGAGCTGGCTTTCGAGCTGACGCACCTGGCGGCTCACCGCGCTCTGCGTCACGTTGAGCAGTTCGGCGGCGCGCGTGAAGCTGCCGGTGCGGCCGGCCATCTCGAAGGCTTTCAGCGCATTCAGCGCCGGCATCTTGCGTCTCACGGGGCGGTGTCGTTTTGGTGCGGGATGCTCATTGTAGGCGGGGAGACGACGAGACGGGAACGCCGAATGCGGCGGCCGCGCGCGCAACGGATATCGGGGTTTTCACGGCCTGCCGGGGCGCGCGCTTTTCTGCGATAAAGCTGCGCTCGAGATTGCTGGCAGGCCGACTGGCAGCCGGACGAAAGACGGAGAGGGACACACATATCATGCGACGCCTGCCATCGTTGATCGCGTTGCGGTTTTTCGAGGAGACCGCGCGTCATCTGAGCTTCAATCGCGCGGCGGTTTCGCTATGCGTGACACAAGGCGCGGTGAGCCGTCAGATCCGGTTGCTCGAGGACGCGCTCGGCGTGCGGCTGTTCGAGCGGGATCACAAGGGCGTGCGCCTGACGGAGGCCGGCGAGCGGCTGCTGCCGTTCGTCGGGAAGGCGTTCGATACGATCGAGCGCGGCATCGGCGGGATCGCCGTCGCGCGGCCGGACGCGAAACGACGTCTCACGGTATCGCTGCCGCCGACGTTTGCCACGCAGTGGTTTTCGCCACGACTTGGCACGCTCGCGGAGGCACTCCCGGACGTCGAGCTGTCGATCCGCACCGAGCCGGCCGACGATTGTCATTGCCATATCCGTTTCGGGCGCGCGGCGCGGCCGGGTATGCAATCCGAACTGCTGATGATGGAGCGGCACGCGCTGGTCGGTGCGCCGCGTTATCGCGGCGATACGCTCGAGGCGCTGTTCCGCAGGTTGCCGTCACTGCATGTGCTGCACGAGGGCAAGCGTTTGACGCTGTGGGCCGACTGGTGCGAGCAGGCTGGCGTCGCAGTCGAGCGGATTGGCGACGGCATCGAATTCTCGACGCTCGAACAGGCGATTCGCGCGGCCCGCAAGGGCGCGGGGCTTGCCGTGGTCGACCTCACCATGATCGAGGAGGAGATCGGCGAGGGTAGCCTCGTGCGGTTGTCGCCGGTACAGCCGATCGGTCCGTTCGGCTATTGGCTCGACATCGCGCCGGAAAACGCGGTGGTCGAGCATGTGGGCGCATTCGCGGCGTGGCTGCGGGCGCAAGCGGCGAGGAAGGGGTAGGCATGTGGACGCCGAGCGTGAGACGTGTCGAATAGGGCGACCGCCCGGCGTAACCGGGCGAGCGCGCGCCTCGACGCCCGGCCGCCTCCTCCAGCGCCGAATGCTTCGTCCGGGGCGCCCACGCGATCGGCACGATCTTCCCGGCCGGCAGCACGCCGGCCAGCACGAACCTCGTCGCGCGGCGCGCATCGACCGTCGGTCGTGGTCAGCGGCCGAGTCCGGCCATCAGCGTGTACTTGAGCTCCACGTACTCGTCGAGGCCGTACTTCGAGCCTTCGCGGCCGAGCCCCGACTGTTTGACGCCGCCGAACGGCGCGACCTCGGTCGAGATGATCCCGTCGTTGATGCCGACCATCCCGCTTTCCAGCGCGCCGGACACGCGCCATGCGCGGCCGAGGTCGCGCGTGTAGAAGTAGGCGGACAAACCGAACGGCGTGTCGTTCGCCGCGGCGACCGCTTCGTCTTCGGTCGTGAAGCGGAAGCAGCCGGCGACGGGGCCGAAGGTTTCTTCTTCGGCGATCAGCATGTCGGGCGTCATACCGGTCAGCACCGTCGGTTCGTAGAACGTGCCGCCGAGCGCGTGGCGCTTGCCGCCGACGACCACGCGTGCCCCTTTCGCGGTCGCATCGGCCACGTGCCGCTCGACCTTGTCGAGTGCCGCTTCGTTGATGAGCGGCCCCTGGTCGACGTCGCCCGCGAGCGCGTTGCCGACGCGCAGCGCGCGTACCGAGTCGGCGAGCTTGCGCGTGAAGGCTTCGTATACGCCGTCCTGCACGAGAAAGCGATTCACGCACACGCAGGTCTGGCCGGTGTTGCGGAACTTCGATGCGATAGCGCCCTGCACGGCCGCGTCGAGATCGGCGTCGTCGAACACGATGAACGGTGCATTGCCGCCGAGTTCGAGCGACAGCTTCTTCAGCGTGTCGGCCGATTGCCTGGCGAGCAGTTTGCCGACGCGTGTCGAGCCCGTGAACGACAGCTTGCGCACGACCGGCGAATGCGTGAGCGCCTCGCCGATCGCGACCGCGTCACCCGACACGACGTTGAACACGCCGGCCGGCACGCCCGCCCGTTCGGCGAGCACCGCCAGCGCGAATGCCGACAGCGGCGTTTCCTCGGACGGCTTCAGCACCATCGTGCAGCCGGCCGCGAGCGCGGGGCCGGCCTTGCGCGTGATCATCGCGAGCGGGAAGTTCCACGGCGTGATCGCCGCGACGACACCGACCGGTTCGCGCGTGACGACGATCTGCGTGTCGGGCTTCGGGCTCGGGATCACGTCGCCGTACATGCGTTTCGCTTCTTCCGCGAACCATTCGAGAAAGCTCGCGGCGTAGGCGACTTCTCCACGCGCCTCCGCGAGCGGCTTGCCCTGTTCGCGCGTCAGCAGCTCGGCGAGTGCGTCGCGATGTTCGAGCATCAGTTCGCCCCAGCGCTTGACGCGGGTGCCGCGCTCCTTCGCGGTCAGCGCGCGCCATGCGGGCAACGCGTGCGCGGCGGCGTCGATCGCGCGCTGGGCGTCTTCGGCATCGCCTTTCGCGACTTTCGCGATCGTCTCGCCCGTGGCGGGATTCAGCACCGGATAGGTTGCATCGCTCGCGCGATGCGGCTCGTGCCATTCACCGCCGATGTAGTGGCCCGTTCTCAGAAATTCGCTCATTGCGTTTCGTTCCTTCAGTCTGCCGCAAAACTGCCCTGCGCCGGGCGCGACTCGCGCGCGATGCGCTTGCCGGCGGTGTAGTCGTTGATCAGGTCGCACGGCGTGTAGTTGCGCTCGAGCTCGTGCAGTTCGTCTTCGCCGAGTTGCGTCTCGAGCGCGCCGAGCGCGCTGTCGAACTGCGCGACGGAATCGGCGCCGACCAGCATGCTGGCAATGCCGGGGCGGCTCAGCACCCAGGCCTGGGCGATCTGCGCGGGCGGCACGCCGCGCCGCTTCGCGACCTTCGCGACCGATTCGGCTATCGCGAGCGACGACGCGTCGCCGTACATCTGCGCGGTGAAGAAGTCGGTCTGGTTGCGCGTCGATTGCGGCTCGCATGTCAGCAGGCCGCGCGCGAGCGGACTGAACACGGACACGCCGACGCCCTGGTCGATGCAGTACGGCACCATCTCGCGCTCTTCCTCGCGATACGCGAGGTTCAGCTGCAACTGCATGTTGATCGGCTTGTCCCAGCCGTTGCGCTCGCACGCCTGCATGATTTTCGCGAATTGCCACGTGTACATCGTCGACACGCCGATATAGCGCGCCTTGCCCGCCCGCACGATGTCGTGCATCGCGCTCATCGTTTCCTCGACGGGCGTGTTCACGTCGAAGAAGTGCAGCATGAAGATGTCGACGTAATCCATTCCGAGACGCTTCAGCGACCCGTCGATGCCGTCCAGCACGTGCTTGCGCGAATGGCCGCCCGCGTTCGGATAGCTGCCCATGTCGTAGCCGACCTTGGTCGTGACGACCAGCTCCTCGCGGCGCGCGTTGCGCTTCAGGATGCGGCCGACCACTTCCTCGCCGACACCCGTCGAATAGAAATCCGCGAGATCGATGAAGTTGACGCCGGCATCGAGCGCGCGGCGCACGATCGGCTCGCTCTGCGCTTCGTCGAAGATCCACGGCTTCCATTCGGGCGTGCCCATGTTCATCGTGCCGAGACACAGGCGGGACACCTTCAGGCCGGACTGGCCGAGGCGGACGTATTCCATGCTTCCTCCTGTCACGGCCTTGCCGGCCGCTCGTTGTCGGTCAGTTCTTTTTGGGCGTGTAGAACGGATTCGATACGTCGCGCGCGGCGGCGAACGCGGCGTCGCGATGCGGCAGCCCTTCCATCGCGGCGACGATCGCGTTGCGGCACGCGCGGTAGTTGTTCTCGAAGACGGCGTCGAGATCGTCGGTCCGCGGATTGACCCAGTTCGCCGACACGACGACCCAGTCGTTTTCGGCTTCGGGCGGCAGCGTGCCGTTTTCGAGCGCTTCGGCCACGGCTTTCGCGATGCCGGCCTGCGAGGCGCCCCATGTCGCATTGCCGTGGAAGTCGCCGTCGATCTGAGCCTTGTTCACGTACAGCGTGAGCGGCTTGGTCGGAATGCCGGGCTGCGCGATCACGACGAACGGCGCATGGCCGGCCGACGGCGTCGCAAGCGCGGTCGCGAACGCCTGCCCGGCGGGGCCGTCGCGGGGGCCGATCAGCACGTTGATGTGCGCAAGGTTGACTCCGGGGCCTTCGAAGCCTTCGCCGATGAAAAGCTGTCTGGGATGCGGTGCGGTCATTGCGGTGTCTCGTCGATGAGGTTGGTGTGAGGCGATTGTCCGGGGCCGCGATGCGGCCGGTGAATCGATGTTTTCTGATCGAGGTATGCGTTTTCGTCGTCTCCGTGAAAACCCTGGCCGCCACGCGCGAACGCCCGCCGGTCGGGCCGCCGGCGCTGCCGGACGATGTCGCGGAACGGGCGGAGCGGGTGGGCGCCGGCGTGCTGGCTCCGGGTTTGTCATACCCGGGCAGGGGTTGGAGCGCCGCGCGCGTCTGGACAACAATCGGCGTACCCCGGGCCTTATCTTTCGACGCCCCGTCCTTTTTCGAAAGCGAGTAATTCCGATGGCAGCCATTCAGAGACCCGATTGGTCGAAGCTCAGCTCTCTCGACCCGGAGCTGATCCGCGCATTCGTCGCCGTCGTCGAGAGCGGCGGCTTCACCGCGGCGGCCCGGCAGCTGCATCGCACGCAGTCGACCATCAGCCTGCGGATCCGCACGCTCGAGGAGCGGCTCGACACGCACCTGTTCATGCGCAACAGCCGGCGGCTCGAGCTGTCTCGCGATGGCGAGAATTTCCTGATCCACGCGCGCCGGATCATCCAGGTGCAGAACGACGCAATCATCGCGTTGAAGCAGACGAGCAGCGACCGCGGTATCGTGCGTTTCGGGCTGCCCGAGGATTACGCGGAGCTGTGGCTGCCCGACTTGCTGAAGTCGTTCTACGCGCTGCGGCCGGGCGCGCGCTTGCACGTGCATTGCCGGATGTCGCTGGAGCTGGTCGAGCGGCTGCAGGCCGGCGAGCTGGACGTCGCGCTCGTGGTGCGGCACGGGCCGAATGCGGCCGGGCGGCTGCTTGGCCGTCACGACGTCGTGTGGGCCGCGCATCGCGACTTCGCGCTCGACCGGCACGCATCGGTGCCGCTCGCGCTGTTTCCGGAAACGTGCTGCTATCGGCAGCGCGGCCTGCAGGCGCTCGCGACCGCCGAGCGGCCGCACCACGTCGTCTATACGAGCCAGAGCCCGACCGGCATCAAGATCGCGGTGAACCACGGCGCGGCCGTGACGATGATCGACCGCTGCACGCTGCCCGCGAACTGGCGCGTGCTCGACCAAGCGGACGGCTTGCCGCCGCTACCGCCCGCCGACCTCGAACTGCATCGCTCGCCGGGAATCTGCGATCCGCTGACCGACGATCTGGTCTCGCTGATTGAAGCCATGGTCGACGAGCGGCGGCGGGCGTCGCTCGAGGCGTTCGCATAGCGGTACGGCCGGCACGCATGCCGTTTTTTTCACTGCAAAGCCGTTTTTTTGCACGGTATTTATGCCGCGCCTTCTAAGCTCGGGATGTGTCCAACAGCCAGGACGTCCTCCGTCCGCGCCATGACCTTCATTCATCCCGTACCCGAATACGACATCGCCGGCCTTCAACTGCGCGCCGGCGCGCGCACGCCCGTCATCCCGTTTCCGCCGCCGCGCCCGCGCCTGCGGTTGCCCGTCACGCTGACGGCCGACACCGGCGCGCTCGCGCACGCCCGGCTCGCGGCGTTGCTGCATTCCCCGCTCGGCGTGTATGTGGTCAGCGCGCGTACCGTGCGCGACGTGATCCATGTGGAATTCGACATCGCGTCGGAGGATCTCGACTTCACGCTGCATATGCTGATCGCGCAGCAGGTCGATGCCGTGATCGGTCCCGTTGCCCGCCGTCTGCGCGTGGCGACGCAGGATCGTCCGGCCGGGGAACGCCAATTGCTCGTACCGTAGGGTTCGCCGCCGATTCGCCGGCCATCGTGCCGTGGGCGGGCCGGTCGCGGCGAGCGTTTGTGCGCCGCGTCGCACGCGGCGCCGGCCCTTGACAGGGAGGAATCCATGCACCTCATGGAAGAAGTGCAGACCACGCGTCCGGCAAGCGGCCGCGTGCGCGTGGCGACGTTGCCGTCGGGCACGCAGCTGGCCTTGCAGTTGCGGGTGACCGTGCGCGCGGCGGACGTGCTGCTGCGTCAGGCGATCCGGCTGCCGGACCGCCATCAGTGGTCGGTCGACCTCGAACGTGTCGACGCGGCCGGCGGGCCGCTGGCCGCCTGGGATTCGCACGTGACGCTGCGCATCGCGAAGACGTTCGCGCCGTCGGCCGATGCGAACGCGCGCGCCGGCGATCCCGACCAGGTCGCGGTCGACATTCGGCTGTTTCTTCCGGAGCAGGCGTATCTGGGCGAGCAGCGCGTCGGCATCTTCGGCCGACGGCACGGCAACCGGTTCGGCGCGACGCTGTCGGTGACGGCCGGGTCGCAGTGGGGCGGCAGGCGTACCGAATGCATTCCGCCGGCCGGCCGGCATGTGCATGGCGACACGCTGGAAGCGCTCGTCGACACGGTAGCGGGCATCGTCAACGCGGCGCTGCTCGCGGCCGGCCATCCACGGCCCGGCAGTTCGTGACGGCGCAGGCGGCGCGCGCCCGGCCGCGGTTCAGGCGTCGCCGGTCTGGCCGGTTTGCCGCTGCAGGTCTTCCATCAGTTGTTCCGCGAGAAAGTCGCACGGCGGGCGCTTCGATTTCGTGCTGCGCGCGAGGATCAGCTCGAGCGGCGGCAGATCGGGCAGCCCGTGCGAGCGGCCGAGCATCGACAATTGCGCGGGAATCGCGCAGCGCGCGAGCGGCGCGACCGCGAGCCCGGCCTCGACCATGCTGAGCAGCCCGAGCAGGCTCGGGCTTTCATAGGACGTGCGAAACGGCAGCTTCGCGCGTTCGAGACTGCGGATCGCGTTCTCGCGCGCGACGCTGCCCGGCATGAACACCGCGATCGGCAGCGGCCGTTCTTCCCACACGCGCGGCCCGTTCGTCATCGCGGCCCACGCCATCGGCTCGTGGCGGATGAAGTCGCCGGACAGCCCCTTGATGCGCGTGCCGCACACGAGATCGACGGTGCCGTCCTTCAGGAGCGGCGCGAGCGCGCTGCTCGGCAGCCCGATCACCTGGATCTCGACCTTCGGATAGGTCGCGGAGAACTTCTTCAGCACCGACGGCAGCAGCGACGACGCATAGTCGTCCGGCACGCCGATCACGACCTTGCCGGTCACTTCCGGCCGCACCACGGCCGCCCACGCCTCGTCGCGCAGCGCCAGCATTCGTCTGGCGAATCCCAGCAGCACCTCGCCTTCGCGCGTCAGCACGATGCTGCGCGGCTTGCGCACGAACAGCGGCCGGCCGATCGCGTCCTCGAGGCTCTTGATCTGCATGCTCACGGCCGATTGCGAGCGGTTCACCGCTTCGGCGGCGCGGGTCATGTTGCCGGTTTCCGCGACGGCGACGACGGTGGCCAGCACGTCGTGATCGAGCATCTTCATCGGTATCAGGAAAACTGAATGTAACGATCAACATTATGCGTTTTTATTGTCGCTGTGTGTCTGCCATAGTGGCATCGAGCCTGCCGTGTCGTTCGATGCGGTGCGGCCGTCACGCCGGCGTGCCCGGCACGCAGCGTTGAACAGGGAAGAGTGGTGTACCGATGATGGATCATCCGTTGCGCGCCGCACTGGCCGCGGAATTGCATGCCCGGCCGTTCCTGCGGCTCGCCGAGGCCGTGTCGCTCACGCACTACGCGATCTACGCGGACGGCCAGCCCGACATCCACGAAACGCTGCTGCACGCGCTGTGTCGCGACACCGGCATTGCCGTGCCGCAGGACGGCGCGACCCACCATGCGGTGCAGTCGCCGTGCGGCTGGCATCTGAAGTGGGAGCGACACACCGAATTCTCGACGTTCACGTTCGTCGCGCCGCGTCGCGACACCGGCTATTTCGACGATCTCGCGATCGAAGGGATTCCTGCCGCGTGGTTCGCGCGGCTCGCGGGCATCCGCTTCGTCGCGGTGCGCATGGAGTTGCTGTCGGGCGATGCCGCGCGGCTCGTGTGCGGTGACATGCGCCGCTGGATCGACGGGCCCGCGCTCGTCGGCAGCAACGTGCTGGGCGGCGGCAAGGTGTTTTGCGACTGGCACGTGCGTGACGACGGCTTCATGCGCTTTCTCGTCGTCGACGAGGATTTTCGCGAGGAGCAGGGCGGCCGACTGCTGCAGCGCCTGTATGAAATCGAGACGTACCGGATGATGGCGCTGCTCGCGCTGCCGGTCGCGCGGCGGATGAGCCGCGAGCTGGACGAGATCCATGCGGCGCTGCATGCGCTGATGCAGCGGATGGACGCGAGCGGCGCCGACGGCGACGACGCGGCCTTGCTCGTGAAGCTCACGCATCTCGCGGTGCGGGTCGAGGCGCTGTCGGGGTCCGGCGGCCGCTTCAGCGCGTCGCGTGCCTACGAAAAGCTCGTGCTGGCGCGCATCCACGAATTGCGCGAGGAGCGCATCGAAGGGATGCCGACCATCGCCGAGTTCATGGAGCGGCGCTTCGCGCCGGCAATGGAAACCTGCCGCAGCGTGTGGGCGCGTCACGAGCAGATCGCCGCGCGGATCGCGCGCGCGGTCGACCTGTTGCGCACGCGCGTGAATCTCGCGCAGGAAAAGGACGTGACGCGCTTGCTGGCCGGCATGGAGCGCACCGCGCGCAATCAGCTTCATCTGCAGCACGCGGTCGAAGGATTGTCGGTGGCGGCCATTTCGTACTACGTGCTGTCGCTCGCGACAGCGGCGTTCAAGGCGCTGCACGTGATGAACCTGCCGGTCGATCCCGAACTGGCGGAAGGCCTGCTGATCGCGCCGGTCGTGTTCGCGGTGATTCACATCACGCGGCGCACACGCGCGCAACTTGCACGGTCGGAAGGCGCGCATGACGGCGCACCCGTGCAGGCAGCGGCGTTGAAACAGGCAAATTAGAACATCGACGACATATCAAAAGGAGTGGAGATGACTTTTACGCAAACGCAACCCGGGTTCTTTAGTGGCCTCGACGCATTCGACGAGCCGGTATGGGACGAAGCCGGCGCGCCGGAGGAGGCGCATGTGACGTCGTATCAGGCCGTGCTGCAGGAGCCGATGACGTCGCTCGTCGGGAATACGATCGATCGGCCGGATGTCGCGGCGGTGGCGATTCTTGGGTACAACTGACGCGGGTTGAATGAGATCGGCACCCGGTCGCGTGTGCGCCGGGTGCCGTTCAGTCGCCGGAGAGATCGCCGATCGCCGCACCGTGCGGGATCTGGCCCGACGTGACTTGCCGGATGTACTCGTCCTGCGCGTCCTTGATGTCCTTCGATAGGTTGCCCATGACCTTCTTCACGTAGTCCTTTGCTGTGTCGGTCTTGCGCGCCATCCAGCCTTTCTCCTCGATTTCGCGAAGCTGCATGAATACGCCGTCGCCAAGCGACACGTTGTTGAGTCGCGTGATCGTGTTGTGAACGAAGTTGTCGAAGAACGCGATGACTTCCGGTGACAGTTTCGGCGGATGCACCCAGGCTGTGGCCAGGGCGCGCACCGTCTTGTCGGAGATGTTGTCGACCGTGCGGCGCTCGCCGAACGTGAACTGCGGAACCTTGGAGTTCGGGTCCTGGCTCTTGTAGTACCAGTCGCGGCCTTCGTAATTTGGCAGACCGCCGCCATTGGGGAAGATCGCGTTGTAGACATCGGCGTCGACGGTGTTGATGAACAGGTTGTTGCCGGCGCTTTCGTGCGCCGTACGATCATGGACGTGACGTGCCCAGGACACGAACAGTTTTTGATGTTCGAGGAAATTGGCCTCGAGCGTGCCGGTCGATTTCGGCAGCATGGCTGCTTTCCTCGCTCGGCTAGTTGGTGGCGCCCATGCGCGGCATCGTCGGGTACTCGACCCATTGGGCCTTGATCTTGCGGTCAGGCAGGAAATGGAACTCGATATAGCCGTCGCGCTTGTTCGGCAACTTCGGGATGGCGATGTCCGTCTCGTAGATTTCCGGCGACAGGTTCTTCGCATCCTCTTCAGGAGTCAGGTCGTACGTGACCTTGAGGTGCCAGGTCTTCTTGTTGCGCGGCACCTCCATGCAACAGACCGTCCCGCCGCCGCCGCCGAACTGGCGGGCGTGCACGCTGCCAGCACCGAATCCGTCGACGACGAAGTTATAGACGCCGCGATCGGTGTAGTTGAAGCCCACGACGCGATAGGGGCCGTAGCTCGCGGTCTGCGCATGTACCCACCACGCACCACCGAGCAGCAGCACGGCAATCGCGATCGGATTACGAACGAGGCGGCGAAGAAAATTCAGCATGTCGATGGTCCTGTCATTCAGTTCGTCGCAGACGACGCGTTGCTCGTTGTGTTCAAGTTGCGCAGACCGGTCGGGTACTCGACCCATTGGGCTTCGATCTTGCGGTCAGGCAGGAAACGAAACTCGATATAACCGCCGCGCTCGTTCGGCAACTTCGGGACGGTGACGTTCGTCTCGTAGATTTCCGGCGACAGGTTCTTCGCATTCTCTTCGGGAGTCAGGTCGTACGTGACCTTGAGGTGCCAGGTCTGCTTGTTGCGCGGCACCTGCATGCAACAGACCGTCCCGCCGCCGCCGAACTGGCGGGCGTGCACGCTGCCTGCATCGAATCCGTCGACGACGAAATTGTAGACGCCGCGATCGGTGTAGTTGAAGCCCACGACGCGATAGGGCCCGCCACTCTCCGCGTGTGCCGGTGCGTAGCATAAGCTGCCTGCGATCGTAATCCCTGCGGCAATTGCACGACGCATTCCACTCAACATCCCCGCCTCCCGCCGTTCAACCCGCATCTGGCCGCGCATCTTCCGCCGCCATCGTCGCCGGTTGCCGTTCCGCCGCGTAACCCGCCAGCGGATGCCCATCCAGCAGTTCCGCCCACACTTGAGTGTCGACATCGTCGAGCGTGGACGACAACGGCGGTGGATCGTCTCCGCGCGCCGCGATCTTCCCGGCGATCGCCGGATACGCATCGAACGCCGGATGCACGTTCATCCCGACCAGCACGAAATACGCGAGATCGTTCTCGTTCGCGAGCCCATGCTGCTCCCGCGCCCGTGCAACCAGGTCCTTCACATAGCGAATGCCCCAGCGGTCCGGTACTGCAGACACTGGCGGCAGGAACTCGTCGCGCAACTGGAAATAGAGCGTCTCCGCGAAGCCTTCGCGTGCGAGCGCGTCGTATTGCGCGTCCGTGAACACGATCGGCGTCGCGGCGGGCATGGGTAGCGGTCCTTTTTCCTCGCCCGCCACGGCCTCCCACGGATCGAACCGAAAACGCAACTCGACGAACGCCGCCAGTAATTCGCCGCGTTGCGCGGGCGTAAGGACCGGCAAGAGATTCTGAAGAACCGACGGATCGTAATAGCGCAGCAACGCCTGACGCGTATCGGGCAACGTGGCTTCGGCAAGCGGATGCAGATAAGCCGCGAGTTCGGACACCGAGTGACTCGTCTTGAGCCACACGACGAGATCCGATTCGCCGCCTGCATTCAGCAGGTCGAGCATCATCCCGCGCGATGCATCGTCGTCTTCCGTCAGATCGAGCAGGAGCGGTCCCATTTCGGGACGTGATGCTTCGAGCATCGTGTCCGGATACAGCGATTGCCACGCGATGCTTCGCGCACGGGCCGCGTCGAGCATCGTATCGTCCAGCGCGCCGTCGACGAGCGCGATCAGGCGCAACGGGCGCGTGTGTTCGACTTGCCGCGTGCGATGCCAGTCGCGCAGATCGTCGTGCCGCTGCGCTGCGGTCGTGCGTGGCCATTGCGTCGGCAGCGGCAACGCGCGCGCCAGATCGCGAAACAGCTTCATGGAGGCAGCGTCGTTCATGTCCGGGGTGTCAGTGCGGACTTCATTTTCGCGGCGCTGCGGCGGCATTCCGAACATACGCCTTCGGGCAGGCATCCAGATGACGGCTTGTATATGGGGCCATAGTCGACTGAAGGCGTTCTTCGTGAAGACGCTGCCGCCGAACGCGCTATAGTCGCCCGACGCCCGTCACGAACACTGCACGTTCGGCGGCTCATTCACGCACGTCTCCATTCCATGACCGCGCATCCCGCCGTTTCCCTTCAGCTCACCGACACCGAACAACCGGCTGCCCGCGAATTCATCAGCCGCAAGCTCGGCGAATTCAATCACGCGATGACGGGCCGCAGCGACACGGCGGCGCTCGACGTCTACGTGACCGATCCCGCGACCGGCGAGGTCCTGGGCGGGCTCACCGGCCGAACGTCGCTCGGTCTCTTCTTCATCGACCTCTTTTACCTGCCGGAATCGCTGCGCGGCGGCGGCTTCGGCAGCAGACTGCTGCGCGAGGCCGAAGCGGAAGCGAAGCGGCGCGGATGCGCCCGCGCGGTGCTGTACACGATTACGTTCCAGGCGCCGGATTTCTACCGGAAGCACGGGTACGAGGCATTCGGCGAAGTGCCGTGCGAGCCGGAAGGGACGGCGCGCGTGTTCATGGTCAAGGCGCTTTGAACGACGTTGCCTGACGTCACCGCCCCGGCGTCGCGCGCTCGACGATCATGTCGTACAGCGCCTGCGCCGCGGGCGACAACTGCGCGGCCCGGCGCTTGACCAGCACGAGCGTGCGCGACACCGACGGCTCGACGAGCTCGATCGTTCGGATCATCGGATACGCGTTCTTCTGGATCGCGAGCTTCGGCACCACGGCCGCGCCGAGGCCTTCGGCGACGAGGCCGAGCGCGGTCGAACTGCGCTGCACTTCGTAGAACGAATGCAGCGACACGCCGCTCGTCTTCAGCGCACCTTCGAGCAGCCCGCGATTGCCGCTCACTTCGCCCGCGAAGATCAGCGGATGCGGCTGCAGCGCGGCCCAACGGATCCGCCGACGCTTCGCGAGCGGGTGATCGTCGCGGCAGACGAGCACGTACGGATCATGCATGAGCGGCACGCTGACGAGTTCGGGGTGCTGGTCGCCCGCGATGCTGATCCCGAATTCCGCTTCGCGGCGCAGCACGGCCTGCAATACCGACGCCGACGCGTGATCGAGGATCTTCACGCGATCGTGCGGCCGGTGCCCGGAAAACGCCCGCAGAATACGGGGGAGATACTGAACGCCGACCGTCGGCACGCACGCGATCGTCACGTCGCCGCGCTGGCTCAGGCCCGTTTCGCGGATTTCGGTCAGCGCATCCGACAGCTCGTTCAGCAGCCGGCGCGCCTGCGGCAGGAAACGCCGGCCGATTTCGGTGAGGGTGGTGCGGCGTGTCGTGCGCTCGATCAGCGCGACGCCGAGAAATGATTCGAGCTTGCGCAGCCGCTGCGTGATCGCCGTTTGCGTGACGTGCAGCGTGTCGGCCGCCTGCCTGAAGCTGCCGCCGTCGGCGATCGCGACGAAAGCCTGGACACCGAGCGTATCGATTTTCATCAGAAACATGAATCAATGACGATATTAAATTCATTTTACTGAAGAACGGCGAGATCGCAGAATGCGCTGCATCGACGGCTGTCGATATCCCGACGCCGTCCACGCCGACCAGGAGGCATGCCGTGACGACATCACTCGATCAATACGCCAACCAGTACGTGCGATTCGAAGACGAACGCACGCGGCCCGTGCGCGATCTGCTGGCCGCCGTGCCGGATACGCCGATCCGTACCGCGATCGACATCGGCTGCGGGCCCGGCAATTCGACCGAAGCGCTGATCGCGCGCGCCCCCGACGCGACGGTTCGCGGGATCGATGCGTCGCCGGACATGATCGCGGCCGCGCGCAAGCGCCTGCCCGCGCTGCGTTTCGATCTCGCGGATGTCTCCACCTGGGACGATCCGGGCGGCTACGATCTGATTCTGTCGAATGCGGTGCTGCAATGGGTGCCCGCGCACGACACGCTGTTGCCGTCGCTCGTCGGCCGGCTCGCGCCGGGCGGCCATCTCGCCGTGCAGATGCCGGACAACCTCGACGAACCCGCGCACCGGCTGATGCGCGAGGTCGCCGCGGCCGGACCGTGGGCGCACAAGCTGAAGGACGCGGCGCGCACCGAGCGGTTCGACGCGCGGTATTACTACGCGTTGCTGTCGCCGTCGTGTTCGCGGGTGGATGTCTGGCGCACGACTTACTACCATCCGTTGCGCGGCGGCGTCGACGCGGTCGTCGAATGGTTCAAGGGCAGCGCGCTGCGGCCGTTCCTCGCGGCGCTGGACGAAAGCGAACGCGACGCATTCGTCGCGCGCTATCGCGACGCGCTCGCCGGTCCGGACGGCTATCCGCTGCTCGACGACGGCACCGTGCTGCTGCCGTTTCCGCGCCTGTTCATCGTCGCGACGCGGAAGTAACGCGAAAGCAGGACCGGGGCGGCGGCTGGTCGTCGGTCAGGACGCCGGCCGCATCGATTCCGGATCGACCGTCCGGCTCTTCGCGGACTGCCCGTCGCGCAGGTCCTTGTACCAGAAGAGGGCGACTTCGCCGTCGTTCGCGCCGTCGGCATAAAGGAAGCGGTCGTGGCCGCCGATGACGAAGCCCGCACGCGCGTACGTGCAGCAGGCCGCGACGTTGTTCGCCTGCGTTTCCAGCCGCATGAAGCCGAACCCGCGGTTGCGCGCCCACGCTTCCGCGGCCGCCAGCAGGAACTGGCCGATCCCTTGGCGCCGGCAACCGCGGTCGACCGCGAGTTCCGCGATCTCGGCCATCCCGTTCCAGCTTTCGGTGATCGCGACGAATCCCGCGAGGCGCCCGCCCGCGCTTGCGCGAAACAGCGCGGTGCCGTTGGACGCCTCGCGCGCCCAGCCGGCCGGGTCGAAGCCGTAGTCCTTGCGCCGCACGGGCAGCGCGCGCAAATCGAGCAGATCCTGGTACGGCGCATTCAGCTCCCACGCGATCTCGAACGAAAAGTCGCATCCGTTCAGTTCGTCGGCGGGCAGATCGACCGCCTGTTCGATGCTGATGTGCTCGGCTCGGTCCATGTGTGTCGGTGTCCTGTCTTCAGCGGGATTGCCAAGTATTTCCCCCGGGGCGAGCGCCGCCTTGCGGCGAGCCGGATCGCGCCCGTTCCTGTTTCGAATTGCTGCGCTCGCACAATGCTTCTCCCCGCGGCGCGATTCAACGCCCGATTATGCGGGATATCGGCAGCGACGCTGCATCGACCTGGAACGGGAATGCAATCACGCCACGCATCGGCGCGGAACGCGATATGTTCAGCGGTGCATATCGAAATGGCGATCGACCTAACCGACCCATATTCGCCGGAACGGGAGCACCATGTTGAATTCGACGCAGCGGGAAGCCGTCGGTGAAGCGTTTTCGCTCGACGCGATGCGGCGCGCAAGAATGCACGCGATCAATCGAAACCCGGAGCGCGCATCCGACGCGGCCGTTCGGCGCGTTCCACGAAGACTTGCTGATGAGAGCCGAGCCGGGCGACGCGCGCCGTGAACGCGCGTCGCCCGCCGCTCGTCAGATGCTGATCGCGACCGGGCCTGCCAGCGGCGTGTAGCCGTCGTCGAAGAGGAACCACGCATCGTACTGGCCCGACGCCAGCGCGCTGTTCGCCGTCGTCGAGAACAGCAGCGAGCCCGTGCTCTTCGGCAGATACGCCCACGACTTGTAGCCGCCCTTGGTCGGTTGCGCGCCGCGCGGGTAGATGCCGACCCAGTTCTTCGGGCTGTGACGCCACGGCGGCACGACGTAGTCGAACCGCAGCGTGCCGTACGACGAGCCCTGCGACGACAGCGCGGGCACGAACTTCCCGCTCGTATTACCGATCGCCGAATCGGTCAGCAGCGCGCCCGCTTGCGCCTGCACGCAGCCGGCCACGCGGCGTAGGAAGTTCGGGTCGTTCGCGTCGCGGATGCTCGCGTCGTACCAGCCTGCGTCGCCGTACCACGTCACGGCCTGCGTCGCGCCGGCCGGCACGCTGACCGACTGCGGCGTGTTCATTCCGTACGCGTTGTCGACGAGCTGGAACGTCGTCGCGCTCGCGCCGGCGGTGTTGTCGAGCGTGATCTGCACGTTGCCGTTCTGCACGTCGTAACAGAGGCTGACTTCGGCCGACGAACCGGTATTGCCCGACGCGCCGACGTTGCCGCGGAACGTCTGCAGGAATCCGTTCGGCCCGTAGACCGAATAGTCGTAGCCGCCGGCCGAGTTCAGCGCGAGCGAATCGGACAGGGTCGTGCACGCGTTCGCGCCGGCGCCGATCGTGTATTGCCGCGGGATCGTGCTGGTGCCGTCGACCCACGCCTGCAGATGCACGCCCGCCGTGCCGGTATTGGTCATCGTCAGCGCGAGCGTCCTGCCGGAGCGGTTGACCTTGCCCTGCACGAAAAACTCGTACGGCAGCCGGCATGCCGCATTGCGGCCGGTCGTTTGTGCCGGCACCGCGGTGGTGGTCGCCGGCGGGATGATGACCGTCCAGCCGTTCGGGTCCATGTTGCTGGCCGGGCTCGGGATCGCGGGCACCGTCTGGTCGGGATTCGTGAAGTCGAATGCCGACGTGAGATCGCCGCACACGGTGCGCCGCCACGGCGTGATGTTGGTTTCCTGCAGCCCGAAGCGCGTTTCCAGAAAGCGGATCACCGACGTGTGATCGAACACCTGCGAGTTGACCTTGCCGCCTTTCGACCACGGCGAGATCACGAACATCGGCACACGCGGGCCGAGGCCGATCGGCACGTCGCCGCTGGCCGATCCGTCGGACGCCGCGCCGCTACTGCCGACGAATTCGGCCGCGGTCGAGACCGTCGAACGGCCGGTGCCCGCGGATGCGCTGGATGGCACGGCGGGCGGCACGTGGTCGAACAGGCCGTCGTTCTCGTCGTACATCACGAGCAGCACCGTGCTGGCCCAGACTTTCGGATTCGACGTCAGCACGTTGAGGACGTTGCTCACATACCATTCGCCGCCGCTCGCGGCCCACGACGGATGTTCGCAGTACGCGTAGGGCGCGGCGATCCACGATACCTGCGGCAGCGTGTCGTTCGCGACGTCGGCCTGCAACTGGCTGAACAGGCGCGTGTCGTATTCGGTGCCGCCACCCGTCGGGTCGATTTGCGTGCCGTTGAGCGCCGGCGCGAGCGGATCGGTCGCGCCGAGGTTCTGGTACTGCCTGAAGTTGAGGATGACGTTGTCGCCGTAGTTGCCGTTCCACCAGAGATCCTTGCTGGAGCCGTTGTACTCGCCGTAACCGTGCGCGGCATCGAGCCCGTTGCCCTTGTCCTGGTAGAACTTCCACGTAACGCCGGCCGCATTCAGCCGTTCCGGCATCGTGGTCCAGCCGGTGCCGGTCATCGTGTTGGTCGTGTACGGCGTGTAGCCGGGCACGTTGCCGCAGCAGCCGGTCCACAGATACAGGCGGTTCGGGTCGGTCGGCCCGAGCATCGAGCAGTGGTAGCCGTCGCACACGGTGAAGGCGCTCGCCAGCGCGTAATAGAACGGGATGTCGTTCTGCGTGAAGTAGTACATCGTGCCGCTGGTCTTCGCGCCGGCCCAGTTGTCGTAACGGCCGTTGTTCCATGCGCTGTGCGTGCCGTTCCAGCTGTGGTCGAGGTCGCCGTAATAGGTGTCGCCGTTCGCGCTGCCGGCCGGCGGCGACGGGTTGAACGGGAACACGTACGACAGCAGCCACGGCTGGCGCCAGACCGGATACCCGCTCGAGATCACGACCGGGCGCGGATCGCCGAAGCCGCGCGCGCTGCGCAGCGTGCCGAGGTAGTGGTCGAACGACCGGTTTTCCTGCATCAGGATCACGACGTGCTTCACGTCCTGGATCGTGCCGGTGACGGTCGCCGCCGGAATCGACTGCGCGCGCAGGATGCTTTCGGGCAGCATGCCGGTGACTGCCGTGGCGCCCGCGAGCTTCAGCGCATCGGCCAGGAACTGACGTCGTGTCGTGGATTTGTTTTGCATGTTCGCTCTCTGTCATGAATGGCCGGACGGACTGGCCGGACGCCCCCGCGCTTCAAACGCCGCGCGTTGCGATCGCAGTCACGCCGGACAAGGGCTGGTGCCCGTCAGTGGCAAGCCGTGGCGCAATGCAGGACCGGCGCGGCGGCCGGGCCCGATGCCGATGCGCGGTTCGCGGCGAGGTTGCCGGCCGCGCCGGAATCGCCATCGCCGCAACCGGCCAGCGTGCAAAGGAGCGCGATCATGAAAGCGCCGCGCCAGTGCGGAAAATGACTTTCCTTACCGGCGGGCGGAGCGGAGTGGTCGCGACTCGATTCGAGTCGGATTCCTGAGTGATTGACGTGCGTCGTTCCTGTTCCTGCTTTCATTGCCCCTCCAGAAAAGAAATGAACAGCGGAGAATATCGTTCGAATCAGAACAACTTCATGACAGGCCATCCGCGCGTGCCGGCGACCTGCGACAGCCCGGTGAATCTTCCGCCTGGCGTGCCGTCGTCGGTATCGCGCTCGATGCCGAGTAGATGCTCGATTCCAAACTCGGCGGCGATCGGCCGCGTCACGACCACGTTGGTCGCGGTGACGATGCAGCAGAGATATCGAGCCACCGCGGCCATTGCCGGCCGTCATGGCGACGGGCCGGTGGTCGGCAGGATTCAGGCGCACGTCATCGTGGCGTCGGGTCAGCGCCGCCGCCGATTGCTCATACGGAATTCACGCCGCGCGACTGCTGGAGAATACGCATAAGTGCCGCCTCGCGGTTCGACTATGCTGAATTGTCCGCGGCCCGAATTCCGCGCCGCGACACGGCGAACCGGCGACGGCGGGAGGGTGCGATGAGCGAACAAGACAACGTGCAACTCGTGCAGCAGGCATACGCGGCGTTCGGCAGGGCCGATATCGACGGCATTCTGCAGACGCTTTCCGACAGTATCGACTGGTTCATCCCGGGGCCGACCGACGTCGTTCCGTTCGTCGGCAGAAGACATGGGCCGCAGGCGGTCGCGGCGTTCTTCGCGGCGCTTGCGTCGACGCAGACCGCGGAACGGTTCGAGCCGCTCGAGTTCATCGCCAGCGGCAACCGGGTCGTCGTGCTCGGCACGCAACGCTGGCATGTTCATGCCACGGGCCGCACGTACGAAGACGACTGGGTGCATCTGCTCACGATCGAAAACGGGAAGATCGCGACGTTCGTCGAGTATCACGACACCGAGGCCGAAGCGGCGGCACATCGACCGTGACGACGCCGCGATCGTGCGCGGACATCGTCACCTTCGGAAGCGTGCATCGCATGCTTCGGCCGGCCGCCTTGGTCAATCGATCGCGCGCATCGCGTGGCGCAGTTCCTGGTAGCTGCGCAGGCCCGTCACGCCGAGTTCGCGGCCGATCCCGCTGAGCCCGAAGCCGCCCCAGCACACGTGCGGGTAGATGAGTTGCGGCGCGTTGATCCACACGAGCCCGGCGCGCACGCGCGCCTGGAACTGCTTCGCGATTTCCGCGTCGCGCGTCGCGACGGTCGCGACGAGCCCGTAGCGCGTGTCGTTCGCGAGCGCGATCGCTTCGTCGTCGGTGCGGAACGACTTGACGCACGCGACCGGGCCGAACACTTCGTCGGTCCACAGCAGGTTGTCGACGGCCGGTTCGGCGACCACGACCGGCGCCATGAAGAAGCCGTTGCCGCCCCCCTCGGCGACGCGCCCGCTGAACGCGACGCGCGCGCCGGCCGCGATGCCTTGCTCGAGCATCGCCTCGACGCGCGTGCGCTGCGCGGCCGAGACCAGCGGCCCCATCGCGACGTGTCCGGCGGAAGGCGGCGCGACGACGAGCGCGCGCACGGCCGTCTCGAACGCGGCCATGAAGCTGCGGTACACGCTGTCGTGCACGAGGATGCGCGCGGTGGCCGAGCACATCTGGCCCGCGTTCGTGAACGCGCCGGCCACCGCCAGCGACACCGCGACGTCGAGATCGGCGTCGTCGCGCACGATCAGCGACGACTTGCCGCCGAGTTCGAGCGTCACGCGCTTCATGTCCTCGGCCGCGGCCTGCATGACCTTGCGGCCGGCGGCCGTGCTGCCGGTAAACGAGATCTTGTCGACCAGCGGATGCGCGGTCAGCGCCGCGCCGACTTCCGCACCGCCGTTCACGACGTTGACGACGCCGTCCGGCACGCCGGCTTCGGCGATCAGGTCGAGCAGCGCGTGCTCGGTCGGCGACGTCAGTTCGGACGGCTTCATCACGACCGTGCAGCCGGCCGCCAGCGCGGGCGCGAGCTTCCACGCGGTCGTGACCATCGGGAAATTCCACGGCACGATCAGCGCGGCCACGCCGACCGCATCGTGAAAGCGCTCGGCGGCGACGGTGTCGCTCGGCAGCGCGACCGGCTCGGCCGCGAACAGCGCCGGGTTCTCGCACAGCTGCGCGTAGTACGCGAACGTCGCGGCGACGTCGCCGACGTCGGCGTCTGCCTCGAACGGCGGCTTGCCACTCACCTGCATCTGCAGCGCCGCAAGGCGTTCGCGCTCGGCTTCGACGCGCGCGGCGATCGTCGCGAGCAGGCGGCCGCGCTCGGCGGGCGGCGTCTCGCGCCAGCCGGCGAACGCGTCGCGCGCGGCGCGGACCGCGGCGTCGACGTGCGCGGCCGTCGCGAATTCCTGCCAGCCGATCGTCTCGCCGGTCGACGCATTGAAGATCGGCGCGCCGGCTTCATCGGAATGCGTGCGCACGGGCTGGCCGGCGATGCGCGCGGCGGGCAGCACGATGGCCGTGGCGGAAGGGGAAAGCTGAGCGGTGGACATCAACGTTTTCCTGTCGATCGGGTTAGCGGTAGGCGACGCCCGGCATCACGCAGAGCATCTCGTACGCGAGGTTCGCGCCGACGAGCGCGGTGGTGCCGGTCGGATCGTACGGCGGCGACACTTCGACGAGATCCGCGCCGACGATGTTTAGCCCCTTCATCCCGCGAATGATCTCGAGACCCTGCTGCACCGTCAGCCCGCCGATTTCCGGCGTGCCGGTGCCGGGTGCGAACGACGGATCGAGACCGTCGATGTCGAAGCTCAGATAGACCGGCGTGTCGCCGATGCGTTCGCGCACCTGCGCCATCAGCGGCGCGAGCGACTTGTTCCAGCATTCCTCCGCCTGCACGACCGTGAAGCCCTGCTGGCGGCACCAGTCGAAATCGTCCGCGTGGTAGCCGGTGCCGCGCAGGCCGATCTGCGTGACCTTGTCGCATTGCAGCAGGCCGTCCTCCACCGCGCGACGGAACGGCGTGCCGTGCGCGATCTTCTCGCCGAACATCGTGTCGTTCACGTCCGCGTGCGCGTCGACGTGCACCACGGCGACCTTGCCGTACTTCCTGTGCAGCGCGCGCAAGATCGGCCATGCGATCGTGTGATCGCCGCCGAGCGTGATCGGCCGGCAGCCGTTCGCGACGATCTCGTCATACGCTTGCTCGATGCGGCGCACCGAATCCTTCAGGTCGTACGGGTTGGTCGCGACGTCGCCGATGTCGGCGACCTGCAGCGAATCGAACGGGGCCGCGCGCGTGGCCATGTTGTACGGGCGCAGCAGCACGGATTCGGTGCGGATCTGGCGCGGGCCGAAGCGCGAACCCGAGCGGTTCGACGTGCCGAGATCGAGCGGCACGCCGACGAAGCACACGTCGAGGCCGTCGGTCGTGTCGGCCTGCGGCAGGCGCATCATCGTGGCGATGCCGCCAAAGCGCGGCATCTCGTTGCCGCCCATCGGTTGATTCAGTTCGCGGTGCATGGGGCCGTCTCCTCTTTCTGATGAAAAACGATCGGCCGATGGTAGAGGAGAACGCACACGCGAAGATTTTGAAGTCGCAACGTTTACATCGATGCGGCTCGATGCGAGTGGCATGGCCGCATCGACGCGGCGTGACCGTCGGCGGGCGGTCGGCGTCGGACCGGATCAGCGCGCGATCGCGGACGGCAGCGCGTCGTCGCCGTGGTGCGGCGCGGCCGACCCCCATGCTGCAAGCTCGCGCTTCGTGCGCACACCGAGCTTCGCGAACGCACGCTTCACGTACGACTCGGCCGACGCGACCCGCACGCCGAGGATGTCGGCGGTTTCCGGCACGGTCTTGCCGGAGATCAGATGCTTGCAGGTTTCGTATTCGCGCTTCGACAGCTTCACGCCGTCGGCCGCGATCCGCGCATCGAACTGCGCGAGCGGATGCACTTCGGGCATCGGATGCGCGACGCGTCGCGCGGCGGTGGTCGACGCGTGCAGCTCGAGCAGCGGGAACAGCATGTCGCTGATGCTGCGAAAGCGGTTCATCTCGGCGAGCGTGAACGGCGGGCGATCGCGGCCGCGTTCCAGCGCGATCGAATGCTGCGCGTAGCGGGTGCCGCGCGCGAGCACGCATTCGTGGCCGATATGCACGTCGTCGAACAGCCGCTGGCGGAATTCGCCGGGCGGAATCGCCGCGATATCGCGCACGACCAGCATCGTGCCCGTCTTGCCGCGCAGCCCCGCGAACAACGGGTCGCTGTCGAGAAAGCGCTCGTAGTAGAGCGTCATCACGTCGGAGATTTCGGCGGTCGCGGTGCCGATGCCGCTGCTGCCGATCCATTCGCAGCGGTAGCCGGTGGGCATCGTGCCGTCGACGCGCGAGCGTTCGACGTGCGCGACGTCGAGCGGCACCACGTCGTTCAGCAATTGCGTGAGACGCGGCACGAAGTGCGGCGTGCCGACCGTCTCGATCAGCTCGCCCAGCGCCTTGAACGACACGTTGAAGCGGTCGGTGTCGCGGTGGAAGGGGTTCACGTTGAGCAGCATGCGGTTCCCCGGTGAAAAGCGGCGGCGATTTTAGCGTTGGAAGCCGAAAACGTCATTAGGGGGAAATACGGTACGGAGTCCTGCGGCCCCGTGCGCCGCGGAAAACGCGGCTTGTCCCCCCCGAAGGGGGGCATACCGGGGCAGTGTAAATGAGTAACTTCGTCTCTGCTTTTTCAATCACGAGACGAAAGATTCAGATGACCAAACTGATCAAGGACATCCTGCCGCTCGGCGCAGGCATTGGCGAATTCACGAAGCTCGACTTCGGGATGGACGAAAGCGACTGGCGCGCGGCCGAAGGCAAGAGCGGCGGCTACCTCATCGGCTGGTGGGAAGGCAAGGTCGGCTCGGTGGCGTTCCCGGAAACGGCGGCGGACGAGGCGGTGTGGCTCGTCGAGGGCCGCATCGCGCTGACCGACGTGGAAGGCAACCGCAAGGAATTCACGCCGGGCCAGGGTTACCTGCTGCCGGCCGGTTTCGCGGGCCGCTGGGAGACGATCGAGGACGCGAAGAAGTTCTACGTGCTGCTCGAGAAGTCGTGATGCGAGCGACCGCCGACGAGGCGTCGTCGTCGGATCGACGCGCGCCTGGCGGCGGTTGCGTTTTCGATCGACCGCAAGCGAAACCCGTCGCGCGCTTGCCGACGGCACGCATCGCGACTTGCGGTGCATGCGCCGCGAATCGCCATCGACGGAACAACCGATGACATCGGCGAATTCGGCACGCCGCGCACGCTCGGCACGCGCGGGCCGCGATCACGTGGGATGGCTGGAATCATGGAAATGGAAGTCAACGAAGCAACGCAAGCCGCACCGGCGCACGCGCACGACGCGCGTCGCGCGCCGGTTGCACTGAGCGCCGCCGAGGCGCTCGCGAATACGAAGCTGTTCCCGTACTGGCTCGACAACCCGGCCGCACCGGCCGCCGAGCCGGAACTCGTCGGCGACGCGACGGCCGATCTGCTGATCGTCGGCGGCGGCTTCACGGGGCTGTGGGCGGCCGTGCAGGCGAAGGAGCAGATGCCGCACCTGAACGTGGTGCTGATCGAGGCCGGCAAGGTCGCGCACGGCGCATCGGGCCGCGCGGGCGGGATCATCTCGACATCGGTGATGCACGGGTTGCCGAACGCGGTGCGCGTGTTCCCGAACGACATCGCGCAACTCGAGGCATTCGGCCATCACAACCTCGACGGCTTCGAGGAAACGCTGAAGCGCTACGACATCGACGCCGACATCGAGTGGAACGGCGAGATGACGGTGGCGGTCGACCCCGAGCACATCGCGCACCTGAAAGGCGACTACGACCTGCATCGCGAATACGGCCACGACGTCGTGCTGCTCGATCGCGACGAAACGCTCGGGCAACTGAATTCGCCGTTGTTCGCCGGCGCGTTGTGGTCGCGCAATCGCAGCGGCATCGTGCATCCGGCGAAGCTCGCGTGGGGGCTCAAGCGCGCGGCGCTGTCGCTCGGCGTGAAGCTGTACGAACACACGCCGCTCACGACGGTCACCGACGAAGGCGACACGGTCTACGTGAAGACGCCGAGGGGCAGCGTGCGCGCGCCGCGCGTCGTGTTCGGCAGCGGCACGGCGAAGGTCGGCATTCCCGACATCAACCGCCGCGTGATGCAGGTGCGCGATCACGTGCTCGCGACCGAGCCGCTCACCGACGAACAGCTCGCGCGGATCGGCTGGAAGAATCGCCAGGGCGTGTACGACACGCGCACGCAGCTGAACTATTTCCGGCTGACGAAGGACAACAACATCATCTTCGGCGGGCTGGTCAGCTATCACTTCGACGGCGATCCCGAGCCGCACCAGGACGGCGAGCGGCAAACTTACTATCGGCTCGCGGAGGCGTTCCATCGCACGTTCCCGCAACTCGCCGACGTGCGCTTCTCGCACGCATGGGGCGGCCCGATCGACTACTGCTCGCGCGGCTCGGTGTTCGCGAAGCGCTATCTCGGCGACAAGGCGGTGTTCGTCGCCGGCTACACGGGTTTCGGCGTCGCGGCGAGCCGGTTCGGCGCATTCATGGGGCTGAACATCCTGTTCGATCGAGACAGCCCGGAACGCAAGCTCGACATCGCGAACCAGAGCCCGAGCTACATCCCGCCCGAGCCGATGCGCTGGGTCGCCGCGAAGATCACGTTCCATGCGTTCGACGGCGCGGATGCCGAAGGCGGCTGGAAGCGCGCGTGGATCAACGGGATCAAGGCGATGGGCTTTCCGATGTAAGCGGCGCGCGGTGTCCGCGAGCGACGCGTATGGCGCGTGCCGTTGCCGATGGCGGCGCGCGTCCGGCAAGGTTCATCGGCGAAGACGGCCGGTGTCGCGCCGGCCCGACAACGCGCTCAGGCGCAGCGGCTCGAAGCATGTTTTCGAATACCACCGATCTCGATCTCCGGCTCATCCGGGTCTTTCTCGCCGTCGTCGACGCACGCGGCATCACGGCCGCAGAGGCCTCGCTCGGCGTGCGGCAGTCGACGATCAGCACGCAGCTGTCCGCGCTGGAGGCGCGCGTCGGTTTCAAGCTGTGCGATCGCGGCCGTGGCGGGTTTCGGCTGACGTCGAAGGGCGAACGCTTCGCGGCCACGGCACGCACGCTCGTCGCGGCGACGTCCGAGTTCGTCGCACGCGTGCGCGACATCGACCGCAAGCTGGTCGGCACGCTGTCGATCGGCCTGATCGGGCAGGCGCCGCTCGTCGAGAACGCGCGCCTGGCCGATGCCATCGGCGCGTTCCGCAAGCGCGACCAGGCCGTCACGTTCTCGATGAAGGTGGCGTCGCCGCAGGAACTCGAGGAAAGCCTCGTCAACAACCAGCTCGATCTCGCGATCGGGTATTTCTGGCATCGCGTGCCGGGGCTCGACTACACGCCGTTGTTTACCGAGGAGCAGGTGATCTACTGCGGGCGCGGCCATCCGCTGTTTCATGCGTCACGGCCGGTGTCGGCCGACGATCTGCAGGCGCACGACTGGGTATGGCGCACCTATCCGGTGCCGGAGGAGCAGTATCCGTTGCCGGAGCGGCGCGTGACCGCGAGCGCGGACAGCATCGAGGCCGCGACGATCCTGATCCTGTCGGGCGGCCATCTCGGCTATCTGCCCGCGCATTATGCGGAGCCGTTCGAGCAGCGCGGGCTCGTGAAGGCCATCGGCCGCACGACCTTCAGCTTCGACGTGCCGCTGCATCTCGCGATGAAGCGCAGCGCGAGCGACAAGCCGATCGTCGACGCGTTCTGCGAGGATTTGCTGCGCGCGTTCAACATCAAGTCGATCGCGCTGGCCGCGTAGCGCGGGGCCTGCTCAGGCGTCGATGCGTTCGACCTTGCCGACCAGCAGCCCGTACGACAGGCTGCCAGCGAGCGCCATCGCGGCGATGTAGGTGATCGCGCGGGAGAAGTCCGCGCCGTCGACGAGCAGCCCGATCGCGATCGGCGTCGCGATCGCGGCCAGATTGCCGATGAGGTTGAACACGCCGCCCGTGAGGCCGAGCAGCCGCGCGGGCGCGAGGCCCGACACAAGCGACCACGTGATCGATGCGAAGCCGTTGCCGAAGAACGCGATCGTCATGAACGCGATCACCCAGCCCGTCGACGTGACGTAGTTCGCGCCGATGATGCAGGTCGAGATCAGCAGCCCCGAGATGATCGGCAGCTTGCGCGCGAAGCCCTGCGCCGCGCCGCGCCGCATCAGCCAGTCCGACAGCACGCCCGAGCACAGCACGCCGACGAACGCGGCGAGAAACGGCAGCGACGCGAGAAAGCCCGACTTGATGAAGTCCATCCCGCGATACTTGATGAGGTAGGTCGGGAACCATGTGAGGAAGAACCACAGCGTCGAGTTCAGC
Organism: Burkholderia sp. RF2-non_BP3; assembly: GCF_001522185.1. Classification (NCBI taxonomy): domain Bacteria; kingdom Pseudomonadati; phylum Pseudomonadota; class Betaproteobacteria; order Burkholderiales; family Burkholderiaceae; genus Burkholderia; species Burkholderia sp. RF2-non_BP3. The sequence goes on from NZ_LOSU01000012.1 coordinate 178,476, forward strand.
GCGAACTGACCGAGATAGATACCCCATAGCTTGCGCCGGCCGAGCACGACGCCGAGGTCACGCCACGTCGACGGCGTGCGTTCCGTGCGCGCGGAGATGCGGTCCTCGAGATCGACGAGGCCGCCACCGTCGCGGATCGACGCGATTTCGGCCGCGTTGACGCCGCGAAACGCGCGCGGTTCGCGATATACCGCGTACCAGACCGCGGCCCACGCGATGCCCGCAAGCCCGGTCGCGACGAACACCATGTGCCAGCCGAGATGCACCTGCAGCCATGCGAGCACGGGGGTGAGGAACGCGAGGCCGACGAACTGCCCCGACGTGTAGCCGCCGATCGCGCTGGCGCGCTCGCGAGTCGGGAACCACGTCGTGACCACGCGGTTGTTGATCGGATAGGCCGGCGCTTCGAGCGCGCCCACCGCGAGTCGCAGCACGATCAGCCCGACGAACGAACCGGCGAAGCCGAGCAGCACCGTCGCAGCCGACCACAGCGCGAGCGCGCCCGCATACAGCACGCGTGGCGACACCTTGTCGACGAGCCAGCCGCCGGGGATCTGCATCAGCGCATAGGTCCAGCCGAATGCCGAGAATACGAGGCCCGCGCGGACCGGGTCGATGTTCAGTTCCTTGAACAGCGCGGGCGCGGCGATCGACAGGTTGCTGCGGTCGAGATAGTTGATCACGACTGTGACGAACAGCAGTGCGAGGATGATCAGGCGCTTGCGGCTCGGCTGAGTGGTCGAAGTTGTGCGAGTCGTGGATTCGGATGCGGTACCGCCATACGCGGTCGAGCGCTCCGGCAGGTTCGCGTGGGTGCGTGACGCGGATCGGGCCACGGTCGTCTCCTGTGTTCAATGCCCGGCCGGCGCCCGCGAGCGGGGCGGCCGAATCGAACGGCGTTGAGGCGAACGTTAGAGTCGTGGAGTGAAGCGCGTCAACCTTTGAGCAGACATCCCTATTAATGAGATGTTGGGCGCTCAATATGTGACAAGGCGTGGCGATAGCGCCGCATCGTGCGCCAGTCTGAGGCCGAACGCATATGTTTGTCGCACAAACGCTCCAGGAACTCGACCAGAGATGCCCGAGCGCACGTCAATTGGACGAGTCCGAAATTTGGAATTTTGTGGTTTCCATTCAACAGCTTGGCAATTGTTGACAGTTACCTTTCGGAGGCTCGGTAAGATCGCGTCCAATAAGCCAACGAACGGACGCGGGCCGCGTCGACGAGAATGAACAAGAATGCGCATCGCCTGGTGTATTCCAGGCGTCGGGGTATGGTGGTCGCCGTCGCGGAGACGGCGACTGCCGAGAGGAAATCGGCGACGGGCGAGGCGCGGGTGCGACGGCGCGCATCGGCATCCGGCACGCGCGCGGTTGCGGCGAGCGTTGCCGTGCTCTGCATGCTGCCCGCTGGGTCCGGCGCGCAGATTGTTCCGATGCCCGGCACCAGCACGCAGGTCATCCAGACGCCAAATGGATTGCCTCAGGTCAACGTGGCCAAGCCTTCTGGCGCAGGCGTATCGGTCAATACCTACAACCAGTTCGACGTTCAGAAGGCTGGCGCGATCCTGAACAACTCGGCCACGATGGTTCAGACCCAGCAGGCGGGCTGGATCAACGGCAATCCGAATTACGGCGCCGGACAGGCCGCGCGGATCATCGTCAACCAGGTCAATAGCCCGAACCCGTCCCAGATCCGCGGTACGGTCGAGATCGCGGGCGCACGAGCCGAACTTGTCATCGCTAACCCGTCCGGGATTTTCGTCGATGGCGGCGGCTTTCTCAATACCAGTCGCGCGACTCTCACAACCGGCGTCCCGTTCTATGGTGCCGACGGGTCGCTTGCCGGCTACAACGTCAACCGCGGCCTCGTGACCGTCGCAGGCGCAGGCTTGAATGCCGCCAATATCGATCAGGTCGATCTGATTGCGCGCGCGGTGCAGGTGAACGCGGCGGTCTATGCGAAGAATCTGAACGTGATCGCTGGCGCGGCCCAAGTCAATCACGACACGCTTGCCGCGACGGCGATCGCCGGTGATGGTCCTGCTCCGTCGGTTGCTATCGATGTAAGCCAGTTGGGCGGCATGTATAGCGATCGGATCTTCCTCGCCTCGAACGAGAACGGCGTGGGGGTGGCCAACGCCGGTACGATCGCGGCGCAGGCGGGTGATCTCACATTGCAGTCGAACGGTCGCCTTGTGCTCACGGGTAAAACCACCGCGAGCGGTAACCTCGCACTGTCGGCGGCAGGCGGCATCCAGAACAATGGCACGACGTACGCGGAGCAATCGCTGTCGGCGAGCACGAATGCCGATCTCACGAACACGGGGACGCTCGCGGCGCAGCAGAACACGACGGTGAATGCCGGCAGCATCAATTCGACTGGCACGCTCGGCGCGGGCGTGAACAACGACGGTTCCGTCGCGCACAGCGGCGCCCTCGACGTGACGGCCTCGGGCCAATTGAGCGCAACCGGCCAGAACGTCGCGGGCGGCAATGCGTCGCTGACCGGCGCCAACGTGAATCTCGCAGGCAGCCAGACGGCGGTGAACGGCAGTCTGTCGCTGAACGCGACGGCCGGCGACGTGAACCTGTCGAACGCGACGACGAGCGCGCAAGGCACCATTCAGGCGAATGCGTCCGGCACGGTGATCAACGATCACGGCAGCCTGTCGAGCGGCAGCGGAACGACACTGACCGGCGGCAACCTGTCGAACCAGGGCGGCAAGGTCTCGTCGCAGGGCCCGCTGTCGGTCAACGTGGCCGGCCAGATCGCAAACCAGTCAGGCGAGTTGGTATCCGAAAGCACGGCGGACGTGCGTGGTGGCGCCATCGCGAACAACCAGGGCACTCTTCAAAGCGCGGCCGGCATGACGGTGGCCGGCGCGTCGCTGGACAACACTGCGGGCCGGATCACGTCGCTCAATCGCGACGGCCTGTCGGTGACGACCAGTGGTCAGTTGACCAACGTCGCGGGTACGACAGCGAACGGCGCACAAGGCGGTGTCATCGGCGGCAACGGCGATGTTTCGGTCCACGGCGTAAACGTTGTCAATCGCGGCGCGATCACATCCAGCACGAATCTCCACGTTTCAGGACAGTCGGTCGACAACGGCGGCGGCACGCTGCAGGCTGCGCAGAACGTGGCGGTGGATGCCGGCACGCAGCTGTTGAACAACGGCGGCTCCATCGTCGGCAATGCGGCCGCGATTAGCGCGACGACGCTCGACAACAGCGCCGGCACCGTGCAGGCCGAACGGGTGTCGCTGAATGCGACGGACCTCGTGAATCACGGCGGCACGATCACGCAGACCGGGGCTGGACCGATGGCCGTCAATGTGTCGCGGACGCTCGACAATTCGAATGGCGGTACGCTGCAAACCAACAGTACCGACCTGACGCTCGCGCCGACGGCGATCGTCAACGACGGCGGCACGATCACACATGCCGGCACCGGCACGCTGACGCTTGGCGGTGGTACGGGTTCAGTGTCGAACGTAGGCGGTTCGATCGCGAGCAACGGGCGCGTCGTCGCGCAAACCGGGGCGCTGGACAACACGTCGGGCTCGATCAACGCGCAGAACGGACTGACGGCAACCGTCGCCGGCACGCTGAACAACACGAGCGGCAAGCTGTTGTCGAACACGGACGTGAGCGTCTCCAGCGGCATGCTGACGAACGACGGCGGCCAGATCGGTGCGAGCACGAACGCGACGATCCACACCGGCTCGATGACGAACCAGGGCGGCTCGATCGTTGCACCGAACCTGTCGGTCACAGCCGATTCGACGCTCGACAACAGCGGCGGCAAGCTCGAAGCCAATCAGCTTGCGCTGACGGCCGCCAACCTCGTGAACCATGGCGGTACGATCACGCAATACGGCTCGTCGGCGATGGGCATCAACGTCAGCGGCATGCTCGATAACTCGGCCGCCGGCGTGATCCAGACCAACAGTACGGACCTGACGCTCACGCCGGCCGCGTTGAACAACGCGGGCGGCACCATCACGCATGCCGGCGCGGGCACGCTGACGCTCGCACCGGGCAACGGCGCCAGCGCGCTGAACAACGCGTCGGGCACCATCGTGACGAAGGGACAAGCCATCGTCAACGCGGCTTCCTGGAACAACGCGAGCGGCATCCTCGCCGCGCAGCGCGGCATCAATGCGACCATCGCCGGCGACGTGAACAACGCGCAGGGTTTGCTGCGATCAGATGCGTCGTTGTCGTTGAAGAACGGCGGCGCGCTGTCAAACCGAAGCGGTCACATCCAGGCCGGGCAATCGGCAGCGGGCGACACCAGCACGCTCGACATTCAATCGGCTTCGATCGACAACGCGGACGGCGCCATTGTCGACCTGGGCGCTGGCAAGATGACGGTGCAAGGCGGCAGCCAGATCGCCAACAGCCACGCCGGCGGCGTCGCGGGCATGGGTGCCATCACCGGCAACGGCGACGTGACGGTCGGCGCGGCGTCGATCATCAATACGCAGGGCGGTCAACTCAGCGGCGCGTCGCTGCATGTTCAAGGCGGCACCTTGGACAACAGCGGCGGCACGATCGGCAACGTCACGAATTCGAACGGCGACGTGAACGTCACGACGACCGGCGCGATCACGAACACCAACGGCCAGATCAGCTCGACGCACGACCTGTCGATCGCGGCAGCCACGCTGCAAGGCGGCGGCACCTATAGCGCGACGCACGACGCCAACGTGAGCCTTCAAGGCGACTATACGGCGACGGCCGACACGCAGTTCAATGTAGGCCACGACCTCGGCTTCACGTTGCCCGGCACCTTCACGAACAACGCGAACCTGCAATCGGTCAACAACCTGAGCGTCAACGCGGGCAACATCGTCAACGCGGGCGCCTTGACGGCCGGCGGCCTGCTGCACACGCAATCGACCAACCTGACGAACACGGGCGCACTCGTGGGTGCGAGCGCTTCGCTCAACGCGACGAATACGATCTCGAACCTTGGACCGACCGCGTTGATCGGTGCATCGGACAGCAACGGCACGCTGGAGATCCTCGCGCACGACATCGAGAACCGCGACGACACGACCGCGACCGACTCGATGGCGACGACGGCCATCTTCGGCATGGGCAAGGTGGTCCTGGCGGGCGGCAAGGACGCGAGCGGCAACTACACGAATGCGGCGCTGGTCAATAACGTGTCGGCCCTGATCCAGTCCACCGGCGACATGGAACTGCACGCCGACAAGGTGACGAGCACGCGCCGCGTGATGAAGACTTCGACCGGCTCGATCGATCCGTCGCTGCTCGGCCAGTTCGGCATCCCGATCAGCGGCCGTACGGGCCAGGTTGGCGTGAAGGATCCGGACAGCATCGGCGGCGTCTACACCGAGCCGCCTCATGGCGGCCAGTGGAACAGCACGTATCAGTACACGACCTATTATGCGGACAGCGCGACGGCGACGACCGTGACGGACCTCAGCCCGGCCGCGCAAATCGTGTCCGGCGGCAAGATCGATGCGTCGTCGGTCGGCACGCTGCAGAATTACTGGAGCAACCTCGCGGCGGTCGGCGACATCAAGATTCCGGCCAAGTACGACGCCGACGGCTGGGCAGCTTCCGGACAAAAACTGCCGGGTGTGTCGGTGTCCTACTCCGGGCAATATCACTACAACAACTACGACAACAGCGAATACGACTGGAAATTGCCGTTCGGCAACGCGCCGTTCGTCGGTGGTCGCCCGGGCGGGTACACGCAGGCGGCACCGGCGTCGATCAAGGACTACAAGCTGCCGGGCTATTTCTCGACGATAAGTTCGAACGGCACGATTTCCGGCACGGGTGTCAGTGTCAACAACGCGGCGGGCAATGCGTCGATTCCGTCGCTCGGCTTGCTGCCGGGGCAGTCGGTGCCCGGTCTCACACCGAGCAACTTGAGCGGTAACGCGAGCGGAGTGAAGTCCGGGGCGTCGTCGGTGCACGGAGGGCCGCCCGCGCCGGGCGACCCGATCATCGCGAGCGCGACCGCGCTGAACGTGCTCGACAACCTCACGATTCCGCAGGGCGGGCTGTTCAAACCGACCACGGCGCCGAACGCAAGCTATGTGATCGAGACGAACCCGGCATTCACGAACCAGAAGAATTTCATCTCGAGCGATTACTTCTTCGGTCAGCTTGGCGTCGACCTCACCCACATCCCCAAGCGGCTCGGCGACGGCTTCTACGAACAGCAGCTCGTGCGCAACGAAATCACGTCGCTGACCGGCAAGGCTGTGCTGGGGCCGTACGCGGACTTGCAGTCGATGTATCAATCGCTGATGGCAGCAGGGGCGGATCTGTCGAAGTCGCTCGATCTGCCGATCGGCGTGAGTTTGTCGGCCGACCAGGTGTCGAAGCTGACCAGCAACGTGATCATGATGGAAACGCGCGTGGTCGACGGTCAGTCGGTGCTCGTGCCAGTCGTATATCTGGCGAAAGCCAGCCAGCAGAATATCGACGGGCCGTTGATCAGCGCGACGAACATCGACTTCCAGAACGCGCAGTCATTCACGAACAGCGGAACGATCAAGGCGGACAACACGCTGGCGATCCAGGGCAAGCAGATCGACAACGCGTTCGGCGCGCTGCAAAGCGGCGGGCTGATGTCGCTGAAGACCGAGAACAACATCGACCTGACTTCGGCGAACGTGAAGGCCGGCAGTTTGCAGCTCGACGCCGGCAAGGATCTGATTCTCGATACGGCGACGAAGACGAATACGCGCGTGAGCCGCGACGGCGCGACGAGCGTGGTGACGACGCTCGGGCCGACTGCGACGCTGAATGTCGCGGGTGATGCGTCGATCGTCACCGGCGGCAACTTCCAGCAGAACGCGGGCAACCTGTCGGTCGGCGGCAATCTCGGGATGAACGTCGGCGGCAACTGGGATCTCGGTGCGGTGCAGACAGGCGAGCACAAGATCGTGCAGCGAGCGAACGGCGTGTCGAATACTGACATCAACAAGGTCACCGGTAGTTCGGTGACGGTAGGTGGGCAATCGAATGTCGTCGTGGGTGGTGATCTGACGGCCAAGGGCGCACAGATCGACTTGGGCCAAGGCGGCACGCTTGCCGCCAAGGGCAACGTGACGCTCGGCGCGGCAAGCACGACATCGACCGTGAACAGCAACAGCTCGGGCAGCGACAGTCACGGCAGCTATGCGGAAACGCTGCATACGTCGGATCAGACGCTGACCGGGACGACGCTCAAGGGCGGCGACACGGTCAATGTCGTGTCGGGCAAGGACATTACGCTCTCCGGCAGTGCGATCAGCCTCGACAAGGGCAATGCGAACCTGCTGGCGGCCGGTGACGTGAATGTCGGTGCGGCAACCGAGACGCACGAACTCAACTCGCACGAAACGCACAGCCATAGCAATGTGGTGAGTGGCACCAAGATTGCGAGCGGGATCGATCAGACCATGACGTTGAATCAGGGCAGTCTGGTATCGGCGGACAGCGTGAACATTGTCAGTGGCAAGGACGTCAATGTTCAGGGCAGCACCATCGTCGGAACGAACGACGTGACGCTCACGGCCGCACGCAACGTGACGGTTACGACGTCGCAGGATACCTTGCAGTCGTCGAGCTACTACAACAAGAAGGAATCCGGGCTGATGTCGGGCGGCGGTCTGTCGGTGTCGGTGGGCAGCAGCTCGCTGAAGACGACCAGTCAGACGAACGAGGTATCGAACAACGGCAGTACGATCGGTTCGCTGAAGGGTAACGTCAGCATCACTGCCGGGAACGACCTGCACGTAACGGGAAGCGATCTGCTTGCCGCGCAAAACCTCAGCGGCACTGGTGCGAACGTGACGATCGACTCGGCGCAGGACACACATCACCGCGGCGAAACGCAGGAAGTCTCGAAGAGTGGCGTGACGCTGGCATTGAAGGCACCGGTGATCGACGCGGTGTCGAATGCCGTAGGACAATCGCGTGCGGCTGGCAATAGCCAGGATGGTCGCGCGGCAGCGTTGCACGGAATGGCCGCAGCGAGCGCGGCGTGGGATGCGAACATGGCCGCGGGCGATGTGGTTCGGGCGCTGGGGGCAGGAGAAACGCCTCAGTTCAAGGTCGAAGTCAGCGTCGGCAGCAGTCACAGCAAGAGCGCATTCTCCGAAGACAGCGTGACGAATCGCGGCTCGAATGTGAATGCAGGCGGGACGGTGGCGTTTGCGGCGACCGGCAACGGTCAGGCTGGCAGCGGCAATGTGACGATCGCCGGCTCGAACGTGAACGCGAACGATGTGATCCTGGCGGCGAAAAATCAGGTCAATATCGTCAATACGACGGACACCGACTCGACGCGCAGCACGAATGAATCGAAGAGCGCGAGCGTGGGTGTGTCGGTCGGCACGGGCGGGTTCGGTGTTTCCGCGGCGATGTCGAAGGCCAACGGCGACGGCAACAGCGATCTGGCCACGCAGAACAATAGCCATGTAAACGCAGCAAACAATGTGACGATCATCTCGGGCGGTGATACGAACATCATCGGCTCGAACGTGAAGGGCAATCAGGTGAATGCCGATGTGGGCGGGAACCTGAACATCGAGAGCGTGCAGGATACGCTGACGAGTGCAGCGCATCAGTCGAGTTCGGGCGGCGGCTTCAGCATTAGCCAGGGTGGCGCCAGCGCGAGCTTCAGCCAGAGCAAGGGCAATGCCACAGGCAGTTATGCGGGTGTCAACGAGCAAGCCGGAATTCACGCGGGCGACGGCGGCTTCAATATCAACGTCACCGGCAATACCGACCTGAAGGGTGGGCTCATCGCGAGTGAAGCGGATGCGTCGAAGAATTCGCTGACGACGGGTTCGCTGTCCTTCTCGGACATCCAGAACCAGTCGCACTACGATGCGAATTCGAGCGGTTTCAGCGCAGGCGCGACGACCGGCGACGGCGGGATGAACTACAGCACGCACGGCAGTGCGTCGGGGAAGAATGCCGGTGGCGCCGCGCCCATGCTCGGACAGAGCGACAGCGGCAGTGATAGTGCAACGACGAAGAGCGGCGTAAGCGCGGGGACCGTCACGATTACGGATTCGGCAAACCAGAAGCAGGATGTGGCGAGCCTGAACCGCGATACGACGGACACGAACGGTACGGTCGCCAAACTTCCGGACATGCAGAACCTGCTGGCCAACCAGTCGGACATGATGGCTGCGGCCAGCGCAGCTGGCGAAGCGGTGTCGCGCCGGATCGGTGACTATGCCGACGAGATGAAACGGCAGGCCGAGAAGAATGGTGACCAGGCAGGTGTCGACGCGTGGAAGGAAGGCGGAGCGAATCGCGCACTGATGCAAGGTGCCGGCGCGGCATTGGTAACGGGGTTGGCGGGTGGCAACGCGGTCGGTGGAGCAGCCGGCGCGGCGATTGCATCGATCGCGTCTGGCAAGCTGAACGAACTGAGTAGTGCGATCGCAGGCAGCGATCCGACAGGCAACGCCAATATGAATCAGGCGCTGGGCAACATCGTGGCGAACGCGCTTGCGACAGGGGCTGGTGCGGCTGTCGGCGGAGAATCGGGAGCGTTCTCGGGATACAACGTTGACCGATTCAATCGGCAACTGCATCCGGAAGAAAAGACGCTCGCGAAGCAGCTGGCAGAGAAGAGCAAAGGTAAATATACCCAAGCGCAGATCGAGGATCAAATGCGAATCATGGGTGTGTCGGTTGATGGCCAGCATCAATCAGGTGCGCCGGAGACGCTGGTGGGGCAAGCGCCGACGGACTCTGAGGCTAAATGGATTTATGCGGGTTCGACGGCCGACGGGAAACCAATTCTGACCCAGGCAACGGCACAGGTGAATTCGGATCTGCAGGCATACATCGTGGCAAACGCGAACTCGGCTGCGCCTGGTCAGGTGCCGAGCCAATTTAACTATGATCGTTCTACAGGCGGCGGGCCGGGATTCAATCTGACGGGACCGTTTACGAAGTTCGACCAGTCGGATACGAACTATGTGAAGGGCGCGACTGCGGATACGGCCTCGATGGTGTCGAATACTGCAGGGTGGATTTCGTCGACTGCGGCAACTGGGGCCGCCGTGCCATCACCCTTTGCTCCAGCGTTTGGAACAATTGCCTACGGAGCGACGGTCGTAGGTATCGGAGCTGACGCCGTGTCTCAACTGGTAAGTCCCAATGCAGGTCAATACACTTACGAAGGTGCTTTGGCACTGGGTGGTCAAGTGGTTGGAGATAAGATTCCTATCGCGTCGCTGGTAATCAATGGCGCATCCGAATTCATAAAAAAGCAGCCATTCTCAACAACGATCGGCAACTGGGTAGGCCAACAGTTGAATTCGATTTTCGGTCCGAGTGCGGACAAGGGAAAGAAATGAGACTCATCGAAGACGGTAATTTCTCAGGGTGGCTTAGAGTTGTCCTTTTTTTAGTTGGCTTGGGCCTGGTTGCGGGCGGGCTTGGACTTGATCAAATGCCCCGATGGATCAGAGCTGGGGCGTTCCTCTTTGGTTTTGCGGTGATGGCCCTTGGCGGAATTTCCAGTCGAGCACATATGCTGAAGATCAAGCCCTTCGACAACAGCTACAAGAAAGCACGTGACAGCTACAAGGTGAAGGACGGAAAGCAGGACCAGAAAGAATGAATAAAACAGAATTTGACGGTGCTGTGATCGAGGATAAATTTGCCGTCGCCCAGGTAGCGCTATATCTTTTCGCGATTTTGCAAGTGGTGATTTTGTTGATGACGGCGACGGGTGGGGTGTCGCTTGGCATTGGTCCGCAGGCCTCGACAATACAGCGCGTGTCGGCGATCACAAACACGGTCGTCAATCTCCTTTGCTTCGCGGTGGGCTACGCACTGCTGGCACGGTGCCTGAATCGCTGTACAACACTGGTGTGGCGTGTCGCATTCAGCGTTTTCCTGATCAACAGCGGCGTCGCTGCGCTAGCGATAGCGGCACAGCCCAACCCCTTTCCGGTTCTGACGTGTGGCCTTTCTGTTGCTGGGGCGATCTCAGTGTGGAACGGGCGTGGAGTGATCAGAAGAAATGCAAGTTCAGATTCGGCCGGCTGATCGGTTCAATCGGCAACTGCATCCGGATGAGCGGCAGTGGGCGAAGGATAAGGCGAAGGACTTCGCGAAGTTCTACGAAGAAAAAACGGTAAATCACTCACCGCGGATCAGGCGCAGAATATGTTGCTGGCAAACGGCTATCGTTTGGTGGATGCGGCGGCAAGCAAGGGGCCGGGAGGAGACGCAATCGCGGTGGCCTATATCAGTCAGAATGGTGGCGGGTTGTTCCAGGCGACGGCGTCGGAGTACAACAGCCCGTTCTTGTCTGGGAACAAGGACGGCACGTTGACGCCGGAGCAGCGTGCTTTACCGGGATCAGTAGCGAACCCGGCAGCGGGCCTGGTAATCGTTGGTGGCCTTGCTACTGCAGGTCTTGCACCAGAACTTATTGCCGGCGGGTCGGCAGGCGTATCGTATGCGCAAGACCTGTTTGCTGCCTATAAGGCCGCACAGGCCGGGTACTCGCTGACGACAGCGGCAGCAGCTGGAGCAGCGGTCTCCGGTGCGACGTATACGGGCGGGGGCAGTGGCCGGTGCTGGCGTAGCAACCCTGAAAGGGAACAACTTCTACGATAGTTTTAATCAGAATTTTTCACTAGCCGGGCTGGCGACCGCGACGACATTTGGAGCTTATAACTCTATGTTTACTACATCGATGTTGGGCTGGGCGGGGATTCAGAATTCGATCATGAATATCGCGACTATTCCGGGGGGCGTAATCCGTGGAATCGGGCTTGCGCTAAGCCAAGCGGCAGGCAAAGCAGCGCAGGCAATTGTGAAGTCAGGTGAACCTCATAAGCAGTAAGGAGCAGACATGTCAATTGAATCCATAAGCGGCCTTATAGGCGGATTCTTTGGGCCAGTTTTCGGAAAGATTCTCGGAAAATTTCGCCTTTGGAAGGTTTTCATTGCATAGATAGTAATTATCTATCTAGGGTTGTTTGTGGCGGGTCTTGTGGTCGTTGGCTTTAAGGCTACAGCATCTAGGTTTGGTGAATTCCTCACCCCTTTTGCGCTGCTTGTATTTGTTGGCTTGTCTGCTGCCATCACTCTCGTTGCGTTTTTAGGGCGCTCTGCACACAGAAATAGAGAGGGCTGACTTGCTTTCAGGGCTGCTGATTTGATTCTAAAAATTCATGAAAGAGAGGTGGAGGTTTGTTTGATGGTGGGCCCAATCTACGAGATCCGATAAAAAGTCCGTTCCGTCAGACTTGGTTGCGCAGATCTGTAGAAATTTTATTCACGGGAATCGCAAAGGCAACGCTGGCGGTTGCGATACTTATTGCGCTTGTGCTGGCCGTTCTCTCTGGTGGCGCGGACTGTAGCGGTGCTTGGCCAACCACAAGACGAGCACGATTTAGAGTATTCCTGCTTCTGGTCGTCGTTATCGCAATCTTGATCGGCGCTACCTATGCGATCCGCCTACAATCGACAGCTTAATTGGATAATGTAATTTTTCGCCTCCACATTCTCACTTCGAGCAGAATTTGCAGTCGAACGAAAAGAAGGATATCCACACGGGGCGAGAAAGTGCTGCGATGGTGGCGCCGCGAGCTGCGAACGCAAATCGATCTGATCGTTTCGAAGTGATGCAACGATAGCGCGAGTGACACTGTGTGATCCACGATAAAACATTCGAAAAACACATGAAAATTATTCGCCGAGGGAATTCGGCTGCCGCAGCATTGCTGTTTATCGTGACGAGCGTGTCGGCGCAGGAAACTCCGCGCCTGATCGTTCCGGGTAACGACCAGCAATCCCGACAGCAAGAAGAGGCACGTGAACGCGAGCGGATCGTCACCGCGCCCGGGGTGCGTTCGAACGTGGCTGCAAGCGCTGGGTATCCCACGCTGCCATCGGAAACGCCGTGCTTTCGCATCGATCGTTTTGCGCTCGACGTACCCGATACGCTGCCTGCTTCTCTGAGATCGCAAGGCGCGTCGGCATTGCCGCTTGATCGCTTCGCTTTCGCACGCGAATGGCTCGCGCATTACGCAGGCGCGTGTGTCGGTAAGCAAGGTATCGACGTGCTGGTCAAGGGCTTGTCGCAAGCGATCCTGGCGCGCGGGTATGTCACCACGCGCGTCCTTGTGCCCGAGCAGGATCTGTCGAGCGGCACGCTGAAGCTCTCGTTGATCCCCGGGGTAATCCGCCACGTGCGCTTCGCCGACGAAAAGCTCCGCGGCACCTGGAAAACTGCCTTTCCAACCGGCGACGGCGAGCTGCTGAACCTGCGCGACCTCGAACAGGGCCTCGAGCAGATGAAACGCGTGTCGAGCCAGGACGTGTCGATGCAGATCGTGCCGGCCGATGTGCCGGGTGAAAGCGACGTCGTGCTCGACGTGAAGCGTGGAAAGCCGTGGACGGTCGTCGCGTCGATCGACAACTCGGGTACGCGCGCGACCGGCCGCCTGCAGGGCAACCTGTCGCTCGGCATCGACAATCCCCTTGGCCTGAACGACATCTTCAACATCGGCGTGAGCCAGGATCTTGAGTTCGGCGACAAGAGGCTCGGCTCGCACGGCTGGAACGGCTTCTATTCGATCCCGTGGGGCTACTGGACGGCGACGCTGTCGGCCTACACGAACACTTACTACCAGCAGATCGCCGGCGTAAACCAGACCTTCGTTGCGAGCGGCAATTCGAAGACGGTCGACTTCAAGCTGAACCGCGTGCTGTCGCGCAGCCAGAACGACGTGTTCGGTGCGCAGTTCCGACTGTCGCGCCGCTTCGGGCAAAGCTTCATCGAGGACACCGAGATCCCGCAGCAGCGCCGCAACAACACGTTCGTCGAGTTTGGCCTGACCGATCGCCATTACTTCGGCAACGCGCAGTTCGACGGCACGTTCGCGTACCGGCAGGGCATAGGCGCGTTCGGCGCGCAGGACGACACCCTGTCGGCCGACGGAGGCCCGACCTACCGCTACAAGATGGCCGTGCTCGACGCGAATCTGTCAGTCCCGTTCGCAATCGCACAGCAGCCGTTCCGCTACGTGACGACGTTCCACGGTCAGTACACAGGCAATACGCTGTACTACATCGATGACCTGACGATCGGCAGCCGCTATACGGTGCGCGGATTCGACGGCGAGACGATGCTCGCGGCGTCGCGCGGCTTCTACTGGCGCAATGAACTGCAGGCGCCGATCGGCCAGACCGGCCAGGCGGTCTATGCGGGCGTCGACTACGGCCGCGTGTGGGGTCCGCAGCCGGTTGCTCTCGTCGGCACGCAGCTGGCGGGCGCGGTGATCGGCGTGAAGGGCAGCGTCGCGACTCGAATGGGAGCCTTTGGTTACGATCTGTTTGCCGGCACACCGATCTACAAACCGTCCGGGTTTCCTACTGCGCGAGTAACGATCGGATTTCAGGCCACGGCACAGTTCTGATGTCGGAGACGACACCCGAGAGGCACGAGAACTGACGACCTTTCGGACCGCGCAGTTCGTCGCTTTGTTGTCCGGGAGCCACGTGCCGCGGTCCCGTTGTCCAAGCTGCGGCGGCATCCATATCACGACGCGGGAATCAGAGCGCGCCCGATCAGCCGGTTGCCGCTGTTCGAATTCCAGTCGTGCCGGCGCTATTTCGGCCGCACCGTCGACACACCGTTGGGCGAAAAACACCTCAACAGATCGACCCGTTCGTGTCCCTGCTGTCGCGACCGATCTATCGGAGTCCTCTAGTTGCCGCAACTGAAGAGCAAGGAGAGGGTCCCCGCTGGGTGCGACAAATCTGCACGGCGTCGTAGATGAAGATGCCGTAGCGCTAGTTGACCATGCCGAGCAGTGCGTGCGCGGCGTGATCACGATGGCCGTCGACGTTGTAGTCGTCCAATGCGAGCCGGTAGTGGCCTTCCTCGTCGTATACGTCGACGTCGAGCGTCCGCGTCTTTCCGCTCGGCAGGAAGCGGATCGTGACGCGCGAGCCTTCGGCCTGTTCGACGCGCGCCGTGACGGTGTCGTCGACGTTGAACGTGCGCAGCGGCGGCGAAGCATCTGGAATCGTGAAGCGCGTGTCATGAGCGAAGCGCGAACGCGTGAGATGCGGACGAGTGCCGGGCGGGCCGGGTCACGTGCTTGCGCTGTCGTCGCGATACCCGCTCTTGCCGTCGAAGATTTCCTTGAGCGCGGCACGCAGCACGACCGGATCGTGCTCGCCGGGTGCGAGATGAATCACGTAATGGGTGTTGCCGTCGAGCCGCGCGGCGGTGCGCTCGTCGAGTTCGACTTCGATCGTGTCGCCCGTGAGGCGCACCGTCAGATCTTTCACGTGCGCGGTGAGCTGGTCGAGCACCATCACCTCGATCGACGTTTCCTCCGGAAAGCGCAGCAGCGAGAAGCAATAGTTCTGCGCCGCGTCGTGGCAATAGATGTTCGCGCAGCTTTCGTCGTCGTCGATGTCGGACGTCGCCGCGCCGACGGTGGCATGGAGTTCCATGATGTTTCTCTCGATGTGGGGTTATTGGGGCAGCGCCGTTTCCGCTTCGACCTCGCAATGCGCATCGCGCGCCTTCAGCCACAGCACGAATTCGCGCATGACCATGTCGCGGCGCAGGTCGCTGAAGCGCTTCGGCCCGTCGAGCAAGTACGACACGAGCAGCCGCCGCCAGCGGCCGCCGAGCAGGCGCATCGCCGCTTCCACGGAACATCCCGTCGCGCTCGTTTTCATCGTGCTGAACCCTGGTCGGTAACTTTTTTGTGACTACGGCACAAACGACTGCCTTCTTCTCGGCGCCGCGCCGATGCGAGATATTAGCGCCCGCGTCGCGGCGAATCGATAGGCAGGTGCTCTGGCCGCGGACGGCCCGGCACGCTAGTGCGTCGCCGGCAACCGCGCGGAGGAAGCGACGCCGCATACGTCGTCGCGCCACACCGCGGATCGCGGCGCTATAATCGCGGGCATGAAACTGCTTCGAACCTTCATCCTGCTCCTGCTCTGCGCGGTGCTGCCCATCAGCGGGCTGGCAGCGAGCGGCCTGACCGGTGAATGTCCGATGCAGTACACGATGTCGATGGACGCGAACGCGGCCATGACCATGCCCGCCGACATGAGCGACTGCGATTCGATGAAGGCGTCGCCCACCGACACCACGAAGGCCAAAGCGAAAGGCATGGCCTGCAAGGTGACCGCCCAGTGCCAGTTCGGCAGTCTCTATCACCCGGCCGCCCGCGCCGACGTCAGCCGTCCCGCTGCACTCGCCAGCACGATCGTCTTCCACTACACGCGGTCCGTCCCGATCCGCGACCCGAACGGGTTGTGGCGTCCACCCCGCATCAGCTGATCCCGATTTGACCGGTTCACCGCCGAGGCGGTGAGGTTCGTCCTGTGCTCAGTACGTGGAATCCATTCGGATTCCGATCTGGGGTTACACCATGTCATTCGATTTCTGCACGCCGCGCATGCGGCGTGCGTATCGGCGCGCGCCCGTATTGTGGGCCGCGCTGCTGGCGGCGGGTGCCGTCCAGGCGCAGCAGTCGCCCGTCACGCTGGACGCCGCGCTGCAGTCCGCCACCGATCATTCCGCGTCGATGCAGGCCGCGCAGGCGTCGGTACACGCGCGGCTCGAAGCGGCCGCCCGGGCCGGCCAGTTGCCGGACCCGATGCTCAAGGCCGGCATCGACAACCTGCCGGTCAACGGCGGGCAGCGCTTCACCATCGGCCAGGACTTCATGACGATGCGCCGCATCGGCATCGAGCAGGAATGGGTGTCCGCCGACAAGCGGCGACTGCGCTCGGCGCTGGCTGACGAGCAGGTCGGCCGCGAACGCGCGGACTATCTCGTGCAGCTCGCGACGGTGCGCCAGCGGACCGCGGCGGCCTGGCTCGATGCCGTCTACGCGAAGCAGGCGCTCGCGCTTCGACAGGCGCTGCTCGATGACATGCGGCATGAACTCGATGCGACGCAGGCGTCGTATCGCGGCGCGAAGGCGAGCGCGGGCGAGGTCGTCCAGGCACGCGCGATGCTGGCGCAGACGCAGGATCAGGTGCTCGACGCGCGGCAGGCGTATCGCACCGCGCTCATCGCGCTCGGCCGCTGGACGGCCGTGCCCGTCGCGGACGTGACGGGCACGCCACCCGCGCCCGAATCCTTCGTGTCGTCGCTGCCGCCGGACGAACTGCGCGTGTCGCAACCGGCGCTCGTCGCCGCGGCGGACGACATCGCGGTCGCCGAGGCCGAAACCGCGGTGGCGAACAGCGAGCGCAGCCCGAACTGGACGTGGGAGATCGCGTACCAGCAGCGCGGCGGCGCGTATTCGAACATGGTGTCCGTCGGCGTCACGATCCCGTTGCCGCTCAACCGCAAGAACCGGCAGAACCGCGACGTCGCCGAAAAGGCCGCGCTCGCGACGAAGGCACGCCTGATGTACGAGGACACGCTACGCCAGGTGCAGGCCGATATCCGCACGCAATCCGAGACGCTGGCCAGCGGCCGCGAACGCATCGCGAATTTGCGCGAAGCGTTGTTGCCCGCCGCCGAGCAGCGCGTGCAGCTCGCCACGGCCGCCTACCGTGCCGGCACCGGTTCGCTCGCCGATACGTTCGCTGCCCGGCGCGCGCAACTGGACGCGCGGTTGCAGGTGCTCGATCTCGATCGCGACGTGTCGCGAATCTGGGCGCAGCTCGAATATCAGGTCGTGCCGTCGGCGATGGTCGCCGCGCAGTGAAGGAGAACCTCATGACGAAGCAATCACTGGCGCGCGCGGTGACGCTGGCCGTTGCCGGCGCGGCGCTGCTCGGCGCGGGGTATGTCGCGGGCATGCGCCATGCAGCGGGCGGCGCGGGAACGACGGCGGCCATGCCCGATCCGCAGGCGGGACGCAAGGTGCTGTACTGGCACGACCCGATGGTGCCGAACCAGCATTTCGACAAGCCGGGGAAATCGCCGTTCATGGACATGCAGCTGCAGCCCGTCTATGCGGATGAAGCCGGTGGCGCACCGGGCATCCGGATCGATCCGGGCCTGCAGCAGAACCTCGGCATCCGCTATGCAGTCGTGCGCCGCCAGCAGACGGCGGACGGTTTCGATGCGGTGGGCACGACGCAATTCGACGAATCGCGCGCGGACGTCGTGCAGTCGCGCGTCACCGGCTACATCGACCGGCTTTACGCGCGGACGCCGATGCAGCGCATCGAGAAGGGCGCGCCGATCGCATCGCTGTTCGTGCCGGAATGGCTTGCGCCGCAGGAGGAATATCTCGCGCTCAAGCGGGGCGGGATGGACGGCACGCTGCTCGACGCGTCCCGCGCACGGATGCGTGCGCTGTCGATACCCGACGCGATGATCGCCGCGCTCGATCGCACCGGCCGCGCGCAGACGCACGTCGTGCTGAGCGCGCCGGAAACCGGCATCGTCAGCGAGCTGAACGTGCGGGACGGCGCGATGGTCGCGCCGGGGCAGACGCTCGCGAAGATCGCCGGGCTGGCGACGCTCTGGCTCGTCGTCGAGGTGCCGGAAGCGCTCGCGCTGAACGTGCAGCCGGGAATGTCGGTCGACGCAACCTTCGCGGGCGACCCGGCACGGCACTTCACCGGCCGCATCCGCGAAGTGCTGCCTGGTATCAGCACGGGCAGCCGCACGCTGCAGGCACGCGTGGCGATCGACAACGCGGCGCTCGAGCTGACGCCCGGCATGCTGATGCGCGTGCGCGTGCGCGTCGCGGCGCGCAAGTCGGTGTCGCGCCTGCTGGTGCCGTCCGAATCGGTGATCGCGACCGGCACGCGCTCGATCGTCATCGTGAAGAACGGCGACGGCCGTCTGCAGCCGGTGTCGGTGACGGTGGGCAACGACATCGGCGGCGACACGGAAGTGCTCGACGGATTGCACGAAGGCGATACGGTGGTGGCATCAGGGCAGTTCCTGATCGATTCGGAAGCGAGCCTGAAAAGCGTGTTGCCGCGGCTGGCGCGCGCGGCCGGCGCCAGCGCGACGGCCGCGTCCGCCGTCGCAACCCCTCCGGTGTACGAAACGATCGGCAAGGTCGAGAAGGTGACCGACGACGACATCACGTTCTCGCATCAGCCGGTGCCGGCGCTCGGCTGGGGCGCGATGACGATGGCGTTCGGCAAGCCATCGGCGCACGCGTTCGCGGACGTGAAGGCCGGCCAGACCGTGCGTTTCGCGTTCGAGCAGACCGATGACGGTTATCGACTGACGAAGGTCGAGCCGCAGGGAGGCGCACGATGATCGCGCACGTGATTCGCTGGTCCGTCCGCAACCGCTTCCTGGTGCTGCTCGCCACCGTGCTGATCGCGGCATGGGGCGTTCATTCGCTGCGGCAGACGCCGCTCGACGCGCTGCCCGACCTGTCGGACACGCAGGTGATCGTGAAGGCGTCGTATCCGGGCAAGGCGCCGCAGGTCGTCGAGGATCAGGTCACCTATCCGCTGACGACGACGCTGCTCGGCGTGCCGGGCGCGAAAACCGTTCGCGCGTACTCGTCGTTCGGCGACGCGTTCGTCTATGTGCTGTTCGACGACCATACCGACCCGTACTGGGCGCGTTCGCGCGTGCTCGAATACCTGAGCCAGGTGCAGAGCCGCCTGCCCGCCGGCGCGACCGTGTCGCTCGGGCCGGATGCGACCGGTGTCGGCTGGGTGTACGAGTACGCGCTGGTCGACCGCACCGGCCGTCACGACCTCGGGCAACTGCGTGCGCTCAACGACTGGTTCCTGAAGTTCGAGCTGAAAGCCGTGCCGGACGTATCGGAAGTGGCGAGCATCGGCGGCATGGTGCGCCAGTACCAGGTCGTGCTCGACCCGGACAGGCTGCGCGCGTACGGGATCACGCAGGCGGCGGTCGCGGACGCGCTCGGCAAGGCGAACCAGGCATCGGGCGGATCGGTCGTCGAGCTGGCCGAGTCGGAGTACATGGTGCGTTCGTCCGGCTACCTGCGCACGCTCGACGACTTCCGGCACGTGGTGCTGCGCACCGACGACGCCGGCACGCCGGTGCTGCTCGGCGACGTCGCGCGCATCCAGGTCGGCCCGGCGATGCGGCGCGGGATCGCGGAGCTGAACGGGCAGGGCGAGGTGACGGGCGGCGTCGTCGTGATGCGGTCGGGCAAGAACGCGCTGACGACGATCGATGCGGTGAAGGCGAAGCTTGCCGATCTGAAGCGTTCGCTGCCGCCCGGCGTCGACGTCGTCACGACCTACGACCGCTCGCAACTGATCGAGCGCGCGGTGGACAACCTCAGGGACAAGCTGATCGAGGAGTTCGTGATCGTCGGGATCGTCTGCGCGGTGTTCCTGTTCCACCTGCGCAGCGCGTTCGTCGCGATCCTGTCGCTGCCGCTCGGCGTGCTCGCCGCGTTCATCGTGATGCGTCATCAGGGCGTGAACGCGAACCTGATGTCGCTGGGCGGCATCGCGATCGCGATCGGCGCGATGATCGATGCGGCGATCGTGATGATCGAGAACGCACACAAGCATCTCGAGGCGTACGACCATGCGCATCCCGGCGAGCCGATCACGGCCGCGCGCCGCTGGGAGCTGGTCGCGACATCGGCCGCGGAGGTCGGGCCGGCACTGTTCTTCTCGCTGCTGATCATCACGCTGTCGTTCATTCCGGTGTTTTCGCTCGAAGGGCAGGAAGGCAAGCTGTTCGCGCCGCTCGCGTTCACGAAGACCTACACGATCGCCGCCGCGGCCGGGTTGTCGGTGACGCTGGTGCCGGTGCTGATGGGGTATCTCGTGCGCGGCCGCATTCCGCCCGAGCACGCGAATCCGATCAACCGCGTGCTCGTCCGCGTGTACCGGCCGCTGCTCGAAGCGACGCTGCGGCGCCCGTGGTTCGCGATCGGCGTCGCGATCGTCGCGCTGTTGCTGACCGTCGTGCCGTTGTCGCGGCTCGGCGGCGAGTTCATGCCGCCGCTCGACGAGGGCGACCTGCTGTACATGCCGACCGCGCTGCCGGGCATCTCGGCCGACAAGGCGGGTGAACTGCTGCAGCAGACCGACCGGTTGATCAAGACCGTGCCCGAGGTCGACACGGTGTTCGGCAAGTCGGGGCGCGCGGATACGGCGACGGATCCCGCGCCGCTCGAGATGTTCGAAACCACGATCCGCTTCAAGCCGCGCAGCGCATGGCGGCCGGGGATGACGCCGGAGAAACTCGTCGACGAACTCGACCGGACGGTGAAGGTGCCGGGCCTGTCGAACGTGTGGGTGCCGCCGATCCGCAACCGGCTCGACATGTTGTCCACCGGCATCAAGACGCCGGTCGGCGTGAAGATTTCCGGGCCGGACCTGACGGGAATCGACGCGATCGCGACGCAGGTCGAGGCGGCGGTGAAACGCGTGCCGGGCGTCACGTCCGCGCTCGCGGAACGGCTGAACGGCGGCCGCTACATCGACGTCGACGTCAACCGGCTCGCGGCCGCGCGCTACGGGCTGTCGGTGGCCGACGTCCAGGCGGTCGTGTCGTCGGCGGTGGGCGGCGAGGATGTCGGCGAAGTGATCGCGGGGCGCGAGCGCTTCCCGATCAACATCCGCTATCCGCGCGAAATCCGCGATTCGCTCGAGAACCTGCGGCAACTGCCGGTCGTCACCGCGCGCGGCGCGCAGATCCGCCTCGGCGACGTCGCGCGCATCGCGATCGCCGACGGGCCGCCGATGATCCGCAGCGAGAACGCGCGGCTGTCCGGCTACGTGTACGTCGACCTGCGCGGCACCGACCTGCGCACGGCGGTTCGCGCGATGCAGCAGGCGGTCGCGCAACGGGTCGCGTTGCCACCCGGCTATTCGATCGCGTGGTCGGGGCAGTTCGAGTATCTCGAACGCGCGGCGGCGACGCTGCGCACCGTGGTGCCGCTGACGCTCGTCGTGATCTTCGTGCTGCTGTTCGTCACGTTCCGCTCGGCGGCCGATGCGCTGCTGCTGATGTCGACGGTGCCGTTCGCGCTGGTCGGCGGCTTCTGGCTCGTCTGGGCGTTGGGCCATGCGGTGTCGGTCGCGACATCGGTGGGCTTCATCGCGCTGGCGGGCGTGGCCGCCGAGTTCGGCGTCGTGATGCTGCTGTACCTGAAGGGCGCGCTGCGGCGCCGCCTGGATGCCGGCGCGCCGCTGACCGATGCGGTGCTGCTCGACGCGATTCGCGAAGGCGCGGTGCTGCGCGTGCGGCCGAAAGCGATGACGGTCGCCGTCGTGCTGGCCGGCCTCGTGCCGATCATGGTCGGACACGGCGCCGGCTCCGAAGTGATGCAGCGTATCGCTGCGCCGATGGTCGGCGGCATGGTCACCGCGCCTTTGCTGTCGATGTTCGTCATTCCCGCCGCATGGCTTCTGCTTCAGCGCCGTCGCGCGCGAGGCGCGAGCCGTCAGCGGCAGTCCGATGCAGTTCCTCACGGCATGAACGTGCCATCCACCCCAACCGGAGAATCTCGATGAAGATGAATCAATTGATCGCCACCGCCGCCGCCGTTTTCGCCGCCGGCGCGTTCGCCGTACCCGCATTGGCTGCGGGCGACATGTCGGGCATGGACATGTCCGGCATGAAGATGTCGTCGGGTGCCGCAGCGGAATCGAATGCCGTGCTGACCGATGCCGAGGTGAAGAAGATCGACCTCGCGAGCGGCAAGATCACGCTGAAGCACGGCGCGCTCGAGAACGTCGGGATGCCGGCGATGACGATGGCGTTCAAGGCGAAGGACGCGGCCATGCTCGCCGAGGTTCACGCGGGCGACAAGGTGAAGGTCCGCGTCGAGAACGTCAACGGCACGCTGACGATCGTCAAGCTCGTGAAGGTGTCGTAAGCGCGGGAAGGCGGGCGGCACGGCCGCCCGCGTCGAGCGTCGTCGGGCGACCGCCCGATCCGCGCCTTCAGCGCGTCAGCGTCACGAACAGATAGCCGACGTACCCGGCGCCGTTCGCCAGCAACGCCCAGATCGCGAGCCCGCGCGCACGCGCATTCACGCGCAGCCACACCGCCGCCGCGAGCGTGATGACCACGCCGGTCAGCACTTCGGGGCGCGGTTCCCACGGCGTCAGCATGATGCCGATCGCCGGCAGCAGCGTGCCCTGGAACACCATCGCGCCGGTGATGTTGCCGAACGCGAGCGTGTCCTTCTTGCGGCGGATCCACAGCACGCTGTTGACCTTTTCCGGCAATTCCGTCGCGATCGGCACGATGATCAGCGACAGCAGCAGCGCGGAAATTCCGAGCAGGTGCGACACGCCCTCGACGCCGTGAATGAAGCCCTTCGCGCCGCCGACCAGCAACGCGACGCCGAGCGCGAGTTGCAGCGCGATGGTCGCCAGGTTGGTCGGCAGCCCGACGCGCGACAGGAACATCGCATGCGGCGCCTCGGTGCCGTGCCCGGCGTCGACGAGTTGCGTCGACGCGCGGAACGTCATCAAGACGTACATCACGTAGATGCCGACCAGCATCGCGGCGAGCAGCGCGCGGACCGCCCACACGTGATGCGGGACGAACATCGCGATGGTGGCGAGCGTGAAGGCGGCGATGAAGTAGTTCAGGTCGCGCACGAAGCCGGTGCGCTCGGGCGCGATCGTGCCGGTCAGTCCGCGTGAGCGGATCACGGCGAGCGTCATGAGGAAGGTCGTCAGCGTCGCGAGCATCAGCGGCGCGCCGAGAATCGCGCCGACGCCGATTTCCTCGTTCACGGCCGCGTTCGACGTGCCGCCCGCGAGCGCGAGCAACGGCACCATCGTTTCGGGCAGCGCGGTGCCGACGGCGGCGAACAGCGAACCGGTCACGCCTTCTGAAATCTTCAGCCGCTCGCCGAGATGTTCGAGCGCATTCGTGAAGAGTTCGGCGGCGACCAGGATGACGATCAGCATGAACGCCAGTTCGACGAGCATCAACGTCATGCGGCACCTCCGCAGGCAGGCACGCGGGCAGGGGCGGAACGGACGCAGCGAACGAAACGCAGGGGGAAGGCTGGAAGGAACATGGGGACTCCGTGGTCGGACGTGGACGAACCATGACGCATCTGCCGACGTCCGACCAGGAACGACGCGATGCGTCGATGGTCTCGCCAGACCGATTCGGCCGAATGCGCCACGGCCGCAGGCCGAGTGTGTTGACGCGTTCGCTTTCCGGGGATGGAAAGCAGGCTACTCCCCAAAGACGAGGGCCAGTCTAGCCGAGCCGGCCGCTTTCGGCAAGCGCGCGGTCAAGCCGCGTCGTGACGGATGCCATGGCGTGTCGGGAAGCAATCGGCATGCGCGCGCGGCGGCATCGTCCGCATGTCATGAAACGCGGGCGGGGAAGTGCAGCGCGAAGGTCGTCCGTCCGTCGCGGCTCGCGACCTCGACCTTGCCGCGATGCAGCTCGACGATCGACTTGACGATCGCGAGCCCGAGCCCGGTGTTGCGCGCCGCGCCGTGCCGCGACGAATCGATCCGGTAGAAGCGCTCGAAGATCCGCTCGATCTGTTCGGGCGGAATCGCGACGCCGCGGTTCGTGACTTCGACGACCGCGTAGCCGGGCCGGGTCGATACGGCCAGCTCGATCGTCGATCCGGCTTCCGCGTGTTCGAGCGCGTTCGAGACGAGGTTGCTGACGGCGCGCCGGAACAGCGTCGCGTCCGCGACGACCGGCGCTGCGCCGTGCACGTCGAGGCGCACGCCGGTCTCGTCGGCCAGCGCCTGGAAATACGACGCGAGCCGGCGCAATTCGTTGCCCGCGTCGAGTTCGACCGTCTTCAGGTGCTGTTGCGCATTGTCCGTGCGCGCGAGAAACAGCATGTTCTCGATCATCCGCTGAAGTCGTTCGCATTCCTCGATATTCGAATCGATCAGCGCTTCGTATTCCTCGGTGGTGCGGGCACGCGACAGCGTGACCTGCGACGAGCTGATCACGTTCGCGAGCGGCGTGCGCATGTCGTGCGCGAGATCGGACGAAAACTGCGACAGCCGCACGAACGCGCGCTCGAGCCGGTCGAGCATCCGGTTGACCGACGTGGCGAGCTCGCGCAGCTCGATCGGACCGCCGCGCGCATCGAGGCGCGCAGTCAGGTTGTGCGCCTCGATGCGCGACGTCTGCCGGCCGAGGCTCTCGACCGGACGCAGGCCGCGCGACGCGACCGCGTAGCCGAGCGCGCCGACCAGCAGCGCGCCGAGCGCGGCCGCGAGCCAGATGTCGACGCGATAGCTTTCCAGCAGCGACTGGCGATCCGCCGCCGTGCGCGCCAGCGCGACCTGAACGGTTTCGCCCGACGGCAGCGTGGCGCGCGCACGGACGCAGCGCGACGTGCCGATGCCGGGCGGCGAGCACGTGAACGGGCTGGCCGCCGCGCCCGCTGCACCGGCCGGCTGCGGCCGCGCGATCACCGACGCGAGCGAGTGGCCGGCTTCGTCGGTGTGTTCGACGAGCGGATGGTTCGCGCCGTCGTAGATGCCGAGATAGACGCCCGGATGCGACAGCAGCACTTCATGGAAGACGGCCGGATCGGCGCGCAACGCGGCGGTCGAGCCGCTCGCCCGCGCGAGCTGCAGGAACTGGTTGAGCTTGCCGGCGATCTCGATGTCGTCGCGCCGGGTCAACTCGGCGGACAGCGATCGATACAGATACGCGCCGGTCAGCGCGAACACGAGCGCGGCCACGACCGCGAACGCGAGCGTCAGGCGCCGGAGCAGCGAATAGGGTGCGGGGCCGCTTGTCACGCGCGATCCTCGAGCACGTAGCCCATCCCGCGGATCGTGTGGATCAGCTTTTTCTCGTATGCGTTGTCGATCTTCGCGCGCAGGCGCTTGATCGCCGCATCGACGACGTTCGTGTCGCTGTCGAAATTCATGTCCCAGATCTGCGACGTGATGAAGGTGCGCGTCAGCACCTCGCCCTCGCGTTCCGCGAGCAGCTGCAGCAGCGCGAACTCCTGCGCGGTCAGGTCGATGCGGGCGTCGGCGCGCCGCACGCGGCGCTTGATCAGGTCGACTTCGAGATCGGCGATTTGCAGGATTTCGCGGGAATTGCGCGGCACGCGCCGCAGCAGCGAACGGATGCGGGCGAGGAACTCCGCGTACGCGAACGGTTTCAGCAGGTAGTCGTCGGCGCCCAGTTCGAGCCCCGTGACCTTGTCCTCGACCGCCTCCCGGGCCGTCAGCAACAGCACCGGCGTCTGCTTCTGCGCGCGCAGCCGGCGGAGCACCTCGAAGCCGTCCAGTTCCGGCAGCATCACGTCGAGCACGACGAGATCGAAATCCTCGTGCAGCGCGAGGAACAGCCCGTCCTGGCCGTTTTCGGCCACGTCGACCGTGTAGCTCGCCTCCGTCAGCCCCTTGCGGAGGTACGACGCCATCTTGGGTTCGTCTTCGACTATCAGTATCCGCATGGTGGAGCAGGCCGTTCGTGATTCCAGCCGGTCAGTGTAACGCGTGAGCTTACGGCGCAGCGCGTGCGCGAAAGATGACCGCCGGATGACGGAATTTTCATGAAGCATGCGTGCGATGCGTCGCCGCGCTTCATGAAAATTCGGTCATGTTTCGGCCATGTCGTCGTCACGCCGGCGGCGATAAGCTGCGGCCGTCTTGTATCCGGAGCGCGTCGTCGCGGCGCTGCTCCCGTTCATCCGGTCATTGTCTGCGTGATTCCGCATCCATGTCGTACTGGCGCAAATTCATCCTCGTCGTGCTGCTGGCGCTGTGTGTGCCGATCCAGTCGTTCGCGACCGTGTCGACGCCATGCGCGGGCGCTGCCGTGCCGCACGCGGGGGGCGGCGTCGATGCCCAGGCCGCGTCGCATGCGATGCCGGGCGCGCACGGCGAGCGGCATGAGGACGACGACCACGCACGCCATGCGACGCCTTGTCCCGCCTGCGGGTCCTGCTGTTTCGGCTCGGGCATGGCGGAGGCGCCTGCCGTGTCCGTTACGTCGGACGTCGGCCTCGCGATCGTCTCGTCCGCACCGTCGACGGTCGTCGTGTCGTTTTTGACCGGCGGCATCGACCGGCCGCCACGCCGGATTTCAATCTAGTCCGTGCCCGCGGCCAAACGGCCGCGATCCGCAAACCGTGCCGGCGAACGCGCGACGTCCGCCGCACGACTCACGACGAGAAACATCCATGCGATTGATTACTGCGGCGCTGCTTGGCGCGGCGGCGCTCGTGCCGTCGCTCGCGCCCGCGCAAACCGCCTTTCCCGATCCGGCCGACGCGGCCGCGTCGGTGCCGGACGTCACGGTGACGTCCGCGTTCGACGGCTACATGCCGTATCGGGACGACGCAGGCCCGGGCTGGAAGCAACTGAACCGGGACGTGACGGCGCGGCCGGCGAAGGGAAACACCACTGGACACGCGAAACCCGAAAATGCGGCGGGCGGCTCGGCCCATTCGATGCACGGAGGGGCCGCGCAATGACGAGACTTGCGATTTCACCGCGAATCGGCGCGACCGTGCTCGCGCTGGCATTCCTCGCCGGCTGCACCACGTTCTCGAAGGACGGCGGCTTCGACGCCGTGTCGTCCGTCGCATCGGAGCGCATCGGGAAGGACGCCGTCATCGTCAGGACCGATGCCGACCGCGCAGCCGTCGACAAGCGGACGAAGGAACTGCTCGAGAAACCGCTGTCGATGGACGACGCGGTGCAGCTCGCGCTGCTGAACAACCGTGGGCTGCAGGCGTCGTACGCGGAACTCGGACTGTCGGAGGCCGATCTCGTGCAGGCCGGCCGGCTGCCGAACCCGCGCTTCTCGTTCAGCCGCACGCGGGCCGGCGACGGCGAGCTGAGCCTCGGCCGCACGTTCTCGGCCAACGTGTTCGCGCTGCTGACGCTGCCGCTCGTGACGAACATCGAACGCCGCCGCTTCGAGCAGACCCGGCTCGAAACCGCCGACGCGATGCTGAAGGTCGCGGCCGACGCGCGCCGCGCGTATGTCGAAGCCGTCGCCGCCGAACAGGCCGCGAATTATGCTCGACAGGTCCGCGACGCCGCGAGCGCCGGCGCCGAGCTCGCGCTGCGCATGCGCCAGGCCGGCAACTTCAGCCGGCTCGACTATGCGCGCGAGCAGGCATTCCATGCGGATGCCGTCGCGCAGCAGGCGAAGGCGCAGCAGCAGGCCGTGGCCGCGCGCGAGAAGCTCACGCGCGCGATGGGGCTGTGGGGCGAGCGCACGCGGTACGCGCTGCCCGAGCGCTTGCCCGAGCTGCCGAAGGCACGCCCCGATCTGCCCGATCTCGAACGCTATGCGATGAACAACCGCCTCGACATCCAGGCCGCGAAGCTGCAGACGCAGGGCGTCGCGTCGTCGCTCGGGCTCAGCAAGGCGACGCGCTTCGTCAACGCGGTCGATCTCGGCTACGTGAACAACTACGAGACCGGCAAGGGGCACGAGCACGGCTACGAGATCAGCGTCGAGATTCCGCTGTTCGACTGGGGCGGCGCGAAGGTCGCGCGGGCCGAGGCCGTCTACATGCAGTCGGCGAACCGGCTCGCGCAGACGGCGATCGACGCGCGCTCGGACGTGCGCGAATCGTACGCGGCGTACACGACGAGCTACGACGTCGCGAAGCACTATCGCGACGAAGTCGTGCCGCTGCGCAAGACGATCTCGGACGAACTGCTGCTGCGCTACAACGGGATGCTCGCGAGCGTGTTCGAGCTGCTGAGCGATGCGCGCGAACAGGTCGGCGCGGTCAACGGCTACATCGACGCGCTGAAGGATTACTGGCTCGCCGAAACCGATCTGCAGGCGGCCGTCGGCGGCCGTCTGCCGACCGCGCAGCCGACTCAGCCGACGCAGCGCGCGGACACGTCCGCCGCACCCACGACCGACGCTGCGCCGCAGCCGGCTTCTTCACCCGTGGCGCAACCGGCGCCCGCAACGCATCCGGAAGGTCATTGACATGGTGTCCCGTCGACAATTTCTCAGCGGCTCGGGCGCCGCGCTGCTCGGTGCGGCGATGGTCAGCAAGGCCGGCGCGGCGTCGCTGCCCGACGCGCCCACGATGGCGAAGGCCGGCACGCAGCCGCCGCTCGTGCCGCCCAACGGCCGCCCGTACACGCCCGTCGCGACGCTGAACGGCTGGACGCTGCCGTGGCGAATGAAGAACGGCTGGAAGGAATTCCACCTGACGGCCGAGCCGGTCGTGCGCGAGATGGCGCCCGGGATGAACGCGAACCTGTGGGGCTACAACGGCCAGTCGCCGGGCCCGACGATCGAGGCCGTCGAAGGCGACAAGGTCCGGATCTTCGTGACGAACCGGCTGCCCGAGCACACCACGATCCATTGGCACGGGCTGCGGCTGCCCAACGGGATGGACGGCGTCGGCGGCCTCACGCAGCCGCATATTCCGCCCGGCAAGACCTTCGTCTACGAGTTCCAGCTGGAGGCGCACGGCACGTTCATGTATCACCCGCACGCCGACGAGATGGTGCAGATGGCGATGGGGATGATGGGCATGTTCATCGTGCATCCGAAGGATCGCGCGACGATGCCGGTCGATCGCGACTTCGTCTTTCTGCTCGCCGCGTACGACATCGATCCGGGCAGCTACACGCCGCGCGTGAACGAGATGACCGACTTCAACATGTGGACGTTCAACTCGCGCGTGTTCCCGGGCATCGACCCGCTGCCGGTGCGGGCGGGCGACCGCGTGCGGATTCGTTTCGGCAACCTGACGATGACGAATCATCCGATCCACCTGCACGGCTACAGCTTCGAGGTGGCCGGCACCGACGGCGGCTGGATTCCGCCGGCGGCGCGCTGGCCGGAGGTGACGGCCGATGTCGCGGTCGGCCAGATGCGCGCGATCGAGTTCACCGCCGATCGTCCGGGCGACTGGGCGTTCCATTGCCACAAGTCGCATCACACGATGAATGCGATGGGTCATCAGGTGCCGAACCTGATCGGCGTGCCGCAGAAGGATCTCGCGAAGAAGATCGGCAAGCTCGTACCCGACTACATGGCGATGGGCAGCACGGGCGGCGCGATGGGCGGCATGGAAATGCCGCTGCCCGACAACACGCTGCCGATGATGACGGGCACCGGCCCGTTCGGGCCGCTGGAGATGGGCGGCATGTTCACGGTGCTGAAGGTCCGGCAGGGCCTCGGCCGCAACGATTATCGCGATCCGGGCTGGTTCCGGCATCCGAAGGGCACCGTCGCGTACGAATACACCGGCGAATTGCCGGACGGTTGAGCCGCGGGCAGCATGCGGCGGCCGTGATGACGCGGCCGCCGGTTTTCGTTTCATTCACTCAGGAGCACGCACGATGAAGAAGGAACTGGTTTCGGTTGCAACGGGTTGCATGCTGGCGTTTTCCGCCGCGTCGTACGCGGCCGGCGACATGGCCGGCATGGATATGAGCGGCGGCGCGATGCAGGGCGCCGCCGCGAAGCACGAGATGTCGCACGGCGAGATCCGCAAGATCGACACGGGCACCGGCAAGCTGACGATCAAGCATGGCCCGCTGGACAACCTCGGGATGGACGCGATGACGATGGCGTTCAAGGTGAAGGACCCGGCGATGCTGTCGCAGGTGAAGGTGGGCGACAAGGTCGACTTCGTCGCCGAGGACGTGGGCGGCGCGTTGACCGTCGTCGAGCTGAAGAAGCCGTGACGCCGGGCATGACCATGAAGATCACCCCCCTCGGGCGGCTGGCCGCCCTCGCCGCGGCCGGCGCGATCGCCGCCGCCGTGCCGGCCGCGGCATTCGCGCACGGCAAGCTGGAAAGCGCCGCACCGGCGACGGGCAGCGCGGTCGACACCGCGCCCGACACGTTGCGGCTGACGTTCAACGAAGACCTCGAACCGGCGTTCAGCTCGGTGAAGGTGTCGGACGCGAACGGCAATGCCGTCGCGCACGAAAAGGCGAAAGTCGATGCGTCGAACCCGCGCGTGATGACCGTCGCGATACCGAAGCTCGCGCCCGGCGCGTACACGGTGCAGTGGGTGGCGATGACGGCCGACGCGCATCGCACCAAGGGCGCCTATTCGTTCAGGGTGAAGGGGTGAACGAGGGCTTCGTCGGCCTTTTGAGGCTCGTGTCGGTGGCGATCCAGAACACCGGGTTCGCCGTCGTCGTCGGCGCGCTGCTCGGCAGCCACTGGCTCGCGCGCGGCGAGTCGGCGTGGCAGCGCGGCATCGCGCGGCGTCTCGTCGCGACGCTGCGCATCGCGTCCAGCGTGTCGCTGCTCGCGAGCGTCACCGCGTTCTGGGCGCATTGCGCGCTGATGAGCGACGTGTCGATGCTGGACGCGTGGCCGTCCGTCCGCGCGATGCTCGCCGGCACCGGCTTCGGTCACGCGTGGCTGGCCGGCGCGGTGTTCGCGGCGGTCGTCGTGCTGCTGTCGTTGTTCCGGCGTGCGAACGATACGCGCTTTCCGTTCGCGATCTGGGCCGCGCTCGCGGGCGTCGCACTCGCGCGCAGCAACGGCGGGCATCCGGTCGACGCGGGCCTGTTCAGCGTGCCGGTATGGGTCGACTGGCTGCATCTGCTGGCGATCAGCGCGTGGGTCGGGCTCGTGTTCGTGACGGCGTTCGGCGTGATGCCGCGTCTTGACGGCATGCCCGCGAGCGAACGCGCGACCGGCGCATCGTTCGTGCAGTCGCTGTCCGATGCGTCGACGTATGCGTTGATCGTGCTGTTCGCGACCGGCGCTTACAACGGCTGGCGCGGTGTCGATACGCCCGCGAACCTGCTCGGGTCGACGTACGGACAGATCCTGCTGTTCAAGCTCGCGCTCGTGCTGATCGCGGCGGCGCTCGGCGGACACAACCGCTTCTTCGAGATGCCGAAGCTGCTGGCCGCGCTGAAGGATCCGGCGGCCGCGACGCCGGCCGGCCTGTTGCGACGGTTCGGCGCGGTGTTGCGGATCGAGGCGGTCGTGCTGGCCGGCGTGCTGATGGTGGCCGCCGTGCTCGTGTCGAGCGCGTTGCCGGGGACGGTTTAGCGCCAGGGTCGGCAGGCGAGGCCGGTAACGGGAAATCGTCGGAACAGCGGCGGTTTCGATCAGACGATTTCCCGCTTTCCGACCGGGGTAGCGCAGCCGGATGATTACATCCATCTGTCGTTTGGTTACTAAAAACTGTCACCGAGCGCCGCTAAGCTTTCGCCACCCTCACAACCGGGATTCCCCGTCATGCGCTCGACAATCCGCCTGTTTGCCCCGCTATTGCTGCTGCCCACGCTTGCCGCGCCGGTCTTCGCCGCCACCGCCGCGCCCGTCAGTCCGAACTGCGGCGGCAGCACGACGCCGATCGCCGACATCCAGGGACCGGGCGCGCCGTCGCCGCTCGCCGGCCAGAACGTGTCGATCGAAGCGGTCGTCACCGCCGATTTCGGCGGCACGGACGGCTTCGGCGGCTTCTTCGTCCAGCAGGCCGATGCGCAGCGCCGCAACCAGCCGGGCGTGTCCGAAGGCCTGTTCGTCTATGCGCCGAAAGTGCGCGCGAAGGCCGGCGATCTCGTGCACGTGACCGGCAAGGTCGAGGAAAAATACGGGCAGACGCAGCTCACGCTGTCGGGCGCGATCGCCGTGTGCGCGAACGGCCAGACGGTCACGCCGGCCACGCTCACGCTGCCGGTCGACAACCCGAACGCGTTCGCCGCATATGAAGGGATGCGCGTGCGCCTGCCGCAGACGCTCACCGTCACCGACAACTACGAACTCGGCCGCTACGGCAGCGTGATGCTGAGCAACGGCCGCCTGCGCACGCCGACGAGCGTGGTGCCGCCGTCGCAGGCGCAGACGCAGATCGATGCGAACGCACGCAACCGGCTGATCCTCGACGACGGCTCGAACAAGCAGAACCCGGCGACCGTGCCGTATCCGGCGCCGGAGCTGTCGGCCGCGAACCCGCTGCGCTCGGGCTACACCGTGCGCGACGTCGAAGGCGTGCTCGAGGTGCGCTACGGCGCATGGCGCGTGCAGCCGCTGCCCGGCGCGGCCGCGCCGACGTTCGACACGCGTTCGAACCCGCGCACCAACGCCCCGGCGCGCGATCCGAAATCGAACCTGCGCGTCGCGTCGTTCAACGTCCTCAACTATTTCAACGGCAACGGTCTCGGCGGCGGCTTCGACGATCCGAACAACCGCGGCGCGAAGACCTATCAGGAATTCCAGCGCCAGGAAGCGAAGATCGTCAGCGCGCTGAAGGCGCTCGACGCCGACGTGATCGGCCTGATGGAAATCCAGAACAACGGCTACGGCGAACTGAGCGCGGTGCGCCAGCTTGCCGCGAAGCTCGGCAGCCACTGGCGCGTCGTCGATCCGGGCACGTCGCGCCTCGGCGGCGACGCGATCGCGGTCGCGATGATCTACGACAGCCGCGCGGTCGAACCCGTCGGCCGCGCGTCGACGCTCGCGATCGACGACAAGAACCGCCAGCCGCTCGCGCAGTCGTTCCGCCGGATCGGCGGCAAGCAGGCGCTGACGATCGCGGTCAACCACCTGAAGTCGAAGAACTGCCCGGACGCGGCGAACGACGACCGCGACCAGGGGGACGGCCAGGGCTGCTGGAATCCGACGCGCACGCGCGCGGCCGCGAAGCTGGCCGACTGGCTCGCCGGCACGCCGACGGGCATCGCGGGGCAGGGCACGCTGCTGATCGGCGACTTCAACAGCTACACGTATGAAGACCCGATCCGCCTGCTCGAATCGCGCGGCTACCGCAACCTGGTGTCGCGCTGGATCGGCGCCAATGCGTACAGCTACGTGTACAACGGCGAAGCCGGCTACCTCGATCACGCGCTTGCATCGCTGCCGCTCGCGTCGCACGTGAAGGCCGTGCACGAATGGCACATCAACGCGGACGAGCCGCTCGCGCTGCAGTACACGCTCGCGTACAAGTCGGCCGAGCAGCAGAAAACGTTCTACGCGCCGGATGCGTATCGTTCGTCGGACCACGATCCGGTGCTGATCGATATCGCGTTGCCGGGCGGCGGGCGCTGATCGCTGAATCGAGTATCTGAAGTACGGCGCGCGGGCGGCGGTTGCGCCGCTCGCGCTGTCATGCGATCCGGAATGAGCGGCGCGAATGACGGCTTCTTCATCGCGAATGCCTGCGCATGACGCATCAATGCCGTTTGGCGCACTCCACAGTTTAATTCCGGTATCGGGTAAATAATTCCGTTGTGTTTCCGAGAAATAATCGGCATCGGTATTTTATGGACGATGCCGGTTTTTATTCAATGAATCTCACTAATTGATCCGGGATAATTAAAATGAAAGAAAAATCCTGTCGATTTGAAGGGGATCACGCGCACTTTCGAATCCCGGCAAGGGCGGTGCGGCATGCGAAAACGCCGTCGCATTCCAATAAAAACGCCTCGCATAACGACCTGAACGCGAACAATCGTGTTTTCTTTCAAATGCCAGACACTGATCGCCGTTCGCATCATAAGAGATTTTTTAATATCGGAATGATCTTTGACAACGCGGCGCAGCACCGCCTATTTTTGTGGTGTCGTAAATTCAGGTAATACGATAAGTCGTCGAAACTGCCAGGGGGCGGCGTTTCCGCATCATTCTCCGCCAGCAGTTTGCTGTGTCTGTATCAAGTTCAGTCTCTCGAAGAAGTCCAATCCCCAACCGCCGTCTGCCAACCGTGCAACGCGAGTGGCGGGTATGCCTGCGCGTTTTTCGCCGGCGATGGCGGCCTGTGTGAAGCGGTATCCGACTCAACACAAGGATCGAGGCATGAAACCAGACAGGAGCAGTACCGGCAGCCGCCGCGAGCGTCGCGGCAGGCTGGCCGGGCTAGGCGCATTGACCATCGTGACGCTCGTGCTCGCGGGCTGCGGCGGCGACGATTCGTCGTCGGTCGGCGCGTCGAGCCTCGCGCAGGCCACCGCCAGCCAGCAGGCCGGCGCGCAAGCGGCGGCCGGCAGCCAGTCGCCGGCGGCGAACCAGCCTTACGTCGACCCCGTCGCGTATTCGATGAACGCGACCGACGGCCTCGCGGCCGCGCAGGTCTCGGAGAAGGCGGCGGTGATGCATTACCAGTGGAAATCCGGCGGCACGACGGTCAGCTACACGACGACCACGGGCCACCTGACCGCGCAGGACGCGAACGGCAACGCCGAAGCGTCGATGTCGTACGTCGCGTACACCGCGCCGAGCACGAACGGCAAGCCGCGCCCCGTCACGTTCGTCTATAACGGCGGCCCCGGCTCGTCGTCGATCTGGCTGCGCCTCGGCTCCTTCGCGCCGACGCGCGTCGCCACGCCCGATCCGTTGTTCGGCAACAACTGGCCGAACTATCCGCTCGTCGACAACGCGGACAGCCTGATCGACACGACCGACCTCGTGTTCATCGACCCGCCGGGAACCGGGCTGTCGGAAGCCGTGCTGCCGAACACCAATCAGAAGTACTGGGGTTCGGACGCGGACGTCAACATCATGCGCGACTTCATCCAGCGCTACCTGAACGTCAACAGCCGCGGCACGTCGCCGATCTACCTGTACGGCGAATCGTACGGCACGCCGCGTACCGACATGCTCGCGCTGGCGCTCGAGTCCGCCGGTGTGCACCTGACGGGGATCGTGCTGCAATCGTCGATCCTGAACTACTTCGCCGATGCGGTGGAAGCGGTGGCGATCACGCAGTCGACCGAAGGGCTGCTGCTCGAGACCGATACCGTGGCCGGCTACCTGCCCGGCTATGCGGCGGTCGCCGCGTACTTCAACCAGGTGTCGCCGGCGCCGGTCAACCCGTATCTGTATGCACTGCAGACCGAGTTGTTCACGACGCTGATCTACAACCAGTTGCAGCAGTAC
Organism: Burkholderia sp. RF2-non_BP3; assembly: GCF_001522185.1. Classification (NCBI taxonomy): domain Bacteria; kingdom Pseudomonadati; phylum Pseudomonadota; class Betaproteobacteria; order Burkholderiales; family Burkholderiaceae; genus Burkholderia; species Burkholderia sp. RF2-non_BP3. The sequence goes on from NZ_LOSU01000012.1 coordinate 214,210, forward strand.
TCGCAGTCGTGGGTGCTGAGCCAGCTCGGCATTCCGGATGCGCTCGGCACGCCGGTGTTCCCGAGCGATGCGACGCTGAAGCTGTGGTCGCTGCCGTCGAGCCTCACGCAGCAGGCGCTGCGCGGCTACTTCAACGCGAATCCGTTCGGCACGAGCCTGCTGCCCGGCACGACGATCGGACGCTACGACGGACGCGTGTCGTTGCCGAACTCGGATCCGCGGCTGCAAACGGACGGCGATCCGTCGGACATCCTGATCTCGCAGCCGTTCACGAACGCGCTCGCGACGCAGATGCCCGACTACCTCGGCTACACCGCGCCGAACGCGACCTACCTGCCGCTGAACGACAACATCATCCAGGTGTGGGACTTCTCGCATGACGGCCAGCCAATGCCCGACTCGATCCCCGATCTGCTCGGCGCGCTTCAGCTCAATCCGAAGCTCCGGGTGCTCGCGGAGAACGGCCTCCACGACCTGGCGACGCCGTTCTTCAACACCGAGAAGCAACTCGCGCGGCTGCAGACGGTGAAGGGCCTGAACCCGAAGCTGCAGGTGAATTTCTTCCAGGGCGGGCACATGACGTATCTGGATGACGTGGCCCGTCCGCAGATGAAGCGCGACCTGACGATCTTCTATCAGGGCAGGCGGATTCCGACCGCGCTGACGCTGCGCACACTGCCGCCGCCGTGGCCGGACGAGAACCCGGCCGGCACGCCGACCGGCAGCGTGCCGGGCGCGACGGCCGCGACGACGCTGGCGGCCGCACCGTAAACGACGGACTCCTTGCGAAAAGGAACCCTCAATTCATCCATTGAATGCGAGTGATCATGTCCCTAATCAACTTGATGCGGCGTATGTCTCCGTTGATCGTCCTCGGTGCCGTGATGAGCAGCGCCCACGCACTGCCGCCGCAGGCGGTGGCGCCGGTGAAGCTGCCGCGCGGCGGGCACGGTGTCGACGGTCCGTTCTTTCCTGCGACCCGCGTGGCGCCGGTATTGCCGTCGACCGGCGCGACGCTGCAACAGCAGGCGCAGAAGCGCGTCGACGCCCGGCTCGGCGGCAATACGGTGCTGAGCAACGGCGCGGCGGTGACGAAAGCGCAGGCGCAAAGCAGCGGGCTGGGCTTCGTCGCGAAGCACTTCGACGAGATCGATGCGAAACACACCGGTCGCGTGACGATGAGCGATGTGCGGCAGTTCATCCAGCAGCGGCAGGTGCAGGCGGAGCAGGAGCAGCAGGAGTGACGATGTAGCGAGGTCGTGCGCGGGGTGATGGCCGATGCGGGCCGTCTCCCTGCACCGACGGTCTGTTTTGAACCCGCCGCGGCGCACGTTCGGCCGCGGCTTTCTACATGGAGGTTCAGTTCATGCGCGGGCAGCGCGAAGCCGCGTCACGCATCGCGTGATCGATGTTCGGCTTCCCGATGCGCGTAACGCCGCGCCGTCGCCGACGGCAACTCGCCGAACATCGCGCGGTAGTCCTGAGCAAAGCTGCTCAGGTGCCAGAAGCCCCACTTCGTCGCGGCCGACGTCACGGACCCGCCGAGCCGCAGTTCGCGACGAACGTGATTCAGCCGGACGGCGCGCAGATACGCGATCGGATTCAGGTTGAGCGTGTCGTTGAACGCGTATTGCGCGGTACGCCGGCTGATGCCGAGCTGCACGCACAGTTCGGCGATCGACAGCGGACACGTCGACGCGTCCTGCAGCCGCTCCTGCACCGCGTTCACGAGCGACCAGTACTTCGTCGGCCGTGTCGCGAGGGTGTCCGCGTCCGGCGCGGGCGTCGTCATCGCTTCGGAAATCGCATACAGCACCGTCCGCTCGAGCAGCTCGATCCGCTCCTGCGTCGTCACGTCGTCGATCGGCGTGCTTTTCGCGGCCGCGGCCATCGTGTGGCGCAGCAGGTCGCGCAAGCGGTCCGCGACCTGGGGCGTCATCGGGATCAGCGGCGCGAAGGTGCGCGCGCGCAGCGACGCGGCGAGCGTGCGCATCGCCTCCGTCGACAGCTTGTCGGGCTCGATCTCGACGTTCACGAGCACGTGCCGGTCGGGCGAATAGAACTCGAACACGGGCTGGCTCGAGAACACGTGCAGGCTGTCGCGCCCGCTCTTCTCGCCGCACATGCGCGCATGGCCTTCGAGCTCCAGCGGCACGGCCACCGCGATGCGGTCGGACGGCACCGCGCCCTGCTGCAGGATCACCTTGTCGAGATCCTCGACCAGAAGCCGGATGCCGCCGAGCGACACGATGGACGACGAGCCATGAAACCGGCCGCCCGAGATTTGCGTGTAGTTGAGATCCCAGCCGTCGAAGATTCGCGCCTGCTCCTCCACGTCGGTGAACGCGCAGAACGCCACCGTTCGTGCGAGCGGCGGGGCGCCAGAAAAATCGCTCGGATCGGCGGACGGCGTCATCGGAGTCGGGAAGGGGCGGGCCGGATCGATGCATTGTAGCCGCTGCCCGAGCCGGTCAAAAAACCCGATGGCCCGATTCCCCGAAGAAACCCTCGCTTGCCGAAATCCGATAGTGAAAAGCCGGCCGCCGCAATACCTTTGGCACGGACGGAACACAACGTATCGCATCGCGCCGGCGCCGGGAGCCTCCCGCTTCGTTGCCGGACGAACCGAACACGGCTGCCGGCGTGGTCCCGGCAGCACACTTCTGGAGAGACGTCGATGGAGCTTCCACGTGGCGGATTCTGGCGCAACTGGGTGGGCAATCAGTCGTGCGTTGCCGCGCATATGGCGTCGCCGACCAGCGAGGCGGAGATCGCCGAGCTGGTGCATGCCGCGACGAGCCAGGGCAAGAACGTCCGATGCTCGGGATCGGGGCATTCGTTCACGCCGGTCGTCGCGACGAGCGGCCTGCTGCTGTCGCTGAAGGATTACCAGGGCGTCGTCGCGGTCGACGCGCAACGAAAGCGCGTCACGGTGAAGGCCGGCACGCGGATCAACGCGGTGACGCGTCATCTGAAGGCCATCGGCTTCTCGCTCGTCAACCAGGGCGACATCGATTCGCAGGCCATTGCCGGTGCGCTCGCAACCGGCACGCACGGCACGGGGACGACGCTGAGCAACCTGTCGTCGCAGGTCGTCGGGATGCGGATCGTTCGCCCCGACGGCTCGATCATGGAAGTGAGCGACGGGCAGGACCTCGACCTGCTGCATGCGACGCAGGTGAACATCGGCCTGTTCGGCGTGGTGTCGGAGCTGACGCTGCAGGTGACCGACGCGTTCTGGCTGCACGACCGCGTGTGGCGCGAGGACTTCGAGGCGCTGATGGAAAAGTACGACGAGCTCGCGGCCACGCACCGGCATTTCGGTTTCTTCTGGTGCCCGACGTCCGAAAGCCGCCACCTGTACTGCCTGCCCGATACCGCGAAGGTGTCGAACTCGAAGAAGGACTACGACGTGTGCGAAATCAAGGTGATGGACCTCACCGACGAACGCACGTTCTTCGAAGGCGAGCACGAGAAGATCGCGTACAGCGCCGAGGTCTATGCGATTCACTACGTCGCGAACTTCCACGAACTCGAATACGCAGTGCCTGCCGAACACGGCAAGGAAGCGCTGCGCCGCGTGCGCGACCTGATCCTCACGAAGCATCGCGACTGCATCTTCCCGGTCGAGTATCGCTTCACGAAGGGCGATCCGGCGTGGATCAGCCCGTTCAACAATCAGGACAGCGTAACCATCTCGTGCTCGGGCGGGCCGAACGGCGTCGACTATTGGCCGTTCCTGAAGGACGTCGACGACATCCTGCGCGATTACGGGTCGCGTCCGCACTGGGGCAAGCTGCACTTCACGAACCGCGACGACGTGGATCGCTGGTTCCCGAAAGCCGAAGCGTTCCGCGAACTGCGCCGCAGCGTGGACCCGGAAGGCCGTTTCCTCAACGATCATCTTCGGACGCTGTTCAGCTGAGCAATCCGAACGAACCAGACTGGAGAACGACGAATGAATGCCAAGATTGACGGGCGCCTGGCCGGCAAGGTCGCCATCGTGAGCGGCGGCGCGGGCGGATGCGGCGCCGCCGCGTCCGAACTGTTCGCCGCGCAGGGCGCGAAGGTGGCGATCGTCGACCGCGACGGCGACGCGGCCGAAACGCTTGCGTCGCGGCTGCGCGATGCCGGCTTGCAGGCAATCGGCCTCGGCGCCGACGTGTCGAGGCAGGCGGACGTGCAGGCGGCCGTCGACGCGGCGCGCCGGCAGTATGGCAATGCGGACATCCTGTTCAATCACGCGGGCACGTTGATCGTCAAACCGTTCCTCGACATCGAGGAGTCGGAATGGGACTGGCTGATGGGCGTGAACGTGAAGAGCATGTTCCTGATGACGAAGGCGGTCCTCCCGCAGATGCTGGACAAGGGGCGCGGCAGCATCGTCTGCACGTCGTCGATCTCGGCCGTGTGCGCGACGCCCGGCGAGGTGCTGTATGACGCGACCAAGGGCGCGTGCCACATGTTCGCGCGGGCGATCGCCGTCGAGTACCGCGACCGCGGCATCCGCTGCAACGCGCTGGCGCCCGGGTTCATCCGCACGCCGCACGGGATGCGCGAGTTGAAGGATCTGCAGGCGATGGGCGTGGACGCGACCGAAGCGGCCATCGCGGTGCAGCAAGGCCGGCTGTGCGAGCCGTCGGAAGTGGCCGCGGCCGCGCTGTTCCTGGCGTCGGACGAATCGAGCTTCGTCAACGGCACGCACCTGTTCGTCGACAACTGTTTTTCCGCCGTTTAGGCCCCGATATTCGCAGGAGGCCGAAGGGCAGGCACGCGTTCTCCAGGAGCGGCAGGTTCCGTCGAAGGTTCCGCAGCGATGCGGGCCTTCGATTTTTTTTGGCGGGTCGTCGCGCGATGCGTCCTAGCGGATTGTCGTAATCCTTCTATCTGAACCGATTTGCGTCTGCTGGAATGGCAATGCCGAATCACCGTTCAGCCGGCATCGCGGGGCGGCATGGGCGATGACGTCATCGGGCGCCGGTCAGGCGCCCGGCTTCGCGGGTCCGGGCAAGTCCGGCATACCAGGGTCAATCCATCACTTTCTTTTGATCAATCATCATGTTCAATCGCACCACCAGCACCGTCGCCAACGTCGATCCGGAACTCTGGACTGCCATTCAGGACGAGAACCGCCGCCAGGAAGAGCACATCGAGCTGATCGCGTCGGAAAACTACACGAGCCCGGCCGTGATGGCCGCACAGGGCTCGCAGCTCACGAACAAGTACGCGGAAGGGTATCCGGGCAAGCGTTACTACGGCGGCTGTGAATACGTCGA